>CAZFUK010000137.1:0-10897 GCA_964522005.1 uncultured Anaerolineales bacterium
ATCGCCAACGTCTTCCACGCCGGCGACGGCAACCTCCACCCGCTGATTCTGTTTGACGAGCGCGACCCGGCCCAGGTGCGCGCCGTGGTGAAGTGCGGCACCGATATTCTACGCGTGTGCGTCGAGGCGGGCGGCTCCATCAGCGGCGAGCACGGCATTGGCGTCGAGAAGCGCGAGGACATGTGCGACCAGTTCGACGGGGCCGACCTGCGGGCGATGGTCCAGGTGCGGACGGCGTTTAACCCCGCCGGCCTGTGCAACCCCGGCAAGATGTTCCCAACCTCGAAGGCGTGCTACGAGGTGGGCAAGAAGCACCGCCGCCTGCCCCAGGTCGTCGCGGAGGACCATACCTTGTGACGACGGACGACGGACGACCGAGGACGGAAGACGGAAGACGGAGGACCGAGGAGAAGAGACGCAATCCGTCCTTCGTCAAGCGAAGCTCTATGCAAAGCTACGACTACGCCCATCGGCAGGGGCTTGAAGACATCACCTGGGCGCGCTTCTACCAGTTGTCGCAGCGGCTGGCCGAAGCCGTCGCGGCGCGGGGCGTGGACCTGGTGGTCGGCGTGGCCCGCACCGGCCTCTTCCCGGCCACGGCCGTGGCCTGCATGCTGCGCGGCGAGTTCTACCCGGTGCGCGTCACCCGCCGCGCCTATGACCGCGTCGTGTCCAGCCGCCCGCTCTGGAAGGTTCCCGTCCCCGACGCCGTCCAGGGGCAGCGGGTGGCGGTGATAGACGAAATCGCGGACACGGGCGAGACGTTGGCCCTGGTGGCCGAAGAGGTCAGGGCGCGGGGCGCGGCCGACGTAGTCACCGCCTGCCTCGTCGCCCACTCGTGGGCCAATCCCATGCCCGACGTAGTCGCCCTCGTCAGCGATGCCCTGGTCCTCTTCCCCTGGGACCGCCAGGTCTACACCGACGGCCGCTGGACGCCGCACCCAGAACTGGTCGAGGCGCTGGCCGCGCAAGGTTTGGACGACGACAGCCTCCTGGTAAGTGACTCGTAAAGGAGGGGGCGATGGTAGCGACAATTGAGAGGCAGCAGGTAGTCCAGGAGATCGTCGGCCGGCTGGTCGAGGGCTACGCGCCGGAAGCCGTCATCCTGTTCGGCTCCCATGCCTACGGCCAGCCCCGCCCCGACAGCGACATTGACCTCCTCGTCATCAAGGCGACGTCCGCGTGCTCAGCCGAGCGTTATAGGGCAGCGCGAGCGTGCCTGGCGGGCGAAGACGGGCGTAACCCCTACGGGCCAATGGACATCCTGGTGTTCACGCCGGAGGAAGTGGCCGAGCGGCTGGACATTGGTGACCACTTCATCGAGGACATTCTGCGCCAGGGCGAGTGGCTCTACCAACGGTCCCCGGCTGACGGCCCCTCTGTGCGGGCGGTGCGGGAGCCGGGGCCGCCTAGCTACGGCAGCACCCCCCGAGCGCGGCGTTATGCTCAGGAGTGGTACGAGAAGGCCGAGCGCGACTTGCGCCGTATCCGGGTCCTGCTTGAAGATGGTGATGCCGAGGGAGCAGCCTTCTTCCTGCAACAGGCGCTGGAGAAATTCCTGAAAGCCTTTCTCATCTATCACGGCTGGCGGCTTCAGCGCACCCACGAGCTAGTCGAGTTGCTGGACGAGGCCTTCAAGTACGACCCGGCGCTGGCCCGCTACCTGCCCCTATGCCGAGATGTTCAGAAGTACTACACCGACTCGCGCTACCCGTCCAAAGTTCCCATCCGGGAGGCGGATGTGCGCGCCGAACTGGCGGCTGCCCAGCCCATGATAGCGACCCTACGCCGATGAACTCTCTCGCCTTACCCGACACCCTCGCCGATACTCTCGGCGCAGAGCATATCCAGACCGACCCGGCTGCCCTGGCCGAAGCGGCCATTGACAGCGTGACGCCGAGCCTGATGGTGCAGCCGGGCGACGACGAGGCCGTCGCGGCAACGCTGGCCTGGGCCAATAGCCAGGGGCTGAGCGTGATTCCGCGTGGCGCGGGCACGACGCTGGGCCTGGGCGAGCCGCCGCGCCGCGCCGACCTGGTCCTCGACCTGAGCCGCCTGAACCGGGTACTCGAATACGAGCCGGCCGACCTGACGGTGACGGTTCAGGCGGGCGTTACCCTGGGCCAGTTGCAGCAGGCGCTCGGCGAGCGCCGCCAGTGGCTGCCGCTGGACCCACCCGGTGGGGCGGACCGCACGGTAGGCGGCCTGGTCGCCACAGGGGCCAGCGGCCCGCACCGCCTGGCCTTCGGCACGCCGCGCGACCTGCTCATCGGCCTGCGCATCGCCCAGGCCGACGGAATGCTCTACCGGGGCGGGGCCAAGGTGGTCAAAAACGTAGCGGGCTACGACCTGCCCAAGCTGTTCGTCGGCTCGCTGGGGACGCTGGGCGTTGTCGTCGAGGCGACCTTCAAGCTTCAGCCCTTGCCCCGCCGCTGGGGCACCGTCGCCGTGGTCTGCCCCAGTCTGGAGGCGGCCGGCCACCTGGCGGGCCAGGTCCTCACCTCGTCCATGACGCCGGCCGCCCTGTGCATCCTGGACATGGGCGCGGTGCGCCAGACCCTATTCCGCGTTCCCGACCTGGTCCCGCCCGACACCGAGACCTTGCTGCTGGCGCGCTTCGGCGGCATCCCGCCCGCCGTCGAGCGGCAGCTGCGCGAGTTAGGCCAACTCGCCGAGCGGGTCGGCGGCGCGGCGCGCTCTGTCGAGGCGGACGCCGAACTGTGGGCTGCGCTGGCTGACTTGCCGCTGGACATGACCGCCCGCCGCGCGCTGCGCTTCAAGAATGCCGTCCTGCCCAGCCGCGTGGCCGACGCCATGCGGGCCGCCCAGGCGGTGGCCCGCGACCACGGCCTGCCCGTCGGCCAGATCGCCTATGCGGGTAATGGGGTGGTGCTGACGACGATGCGCGGCTTCGGCGCGGAGGAAGGTCTCCAGGCACGCCTGACGCAGGCAGGGCAGGCGCTTCGCGAGCGGATGGCCGACCTGGGCGGGACGAGCGTGGTCGAGCACGGGCCGACGGCGGTCAAGACGGCCATCGGCGTGTGGGAGCCGACGCGCTCGGACTTCCGCCTGATGCAGGCCCTCAAGGCGCAGTTCGACCCCCAGGGAACGCTCAACCCGGGCAGATTTGTGGGGGGCATCTAGAGGTGGAGGTCAAGAAGTACCCCATCCAATATCCTGCCTCGGCTTACACCTTCCCACGGGAAGCGCGGATTCAGCGAGTTCAATTCGATGAGGCGTACCTGCATGTTGAACTGCTGGACGGGCGCAAGCTCTCCATTCCTTTGTGGTGGATACCCAGCCTGGACAACGCGCTCCCCGAAGAACGCGAGAAGTACGAGATAAACGCGAGCCGTACCATGCTCGTCTGGAACCCGGCCAAATGCACCATTAACGACGAAGTGCGTGTGGCTGACTATCTTGGCCCCGGCGAGCCTCAACCTTGATACGAGGAGCTACCGATGAAAAAGAGTGTTACCGTCGCTGAACTGACCGACCTGGTGCAGCGCCTACCGGAAGTGAAGCTGGCGACCGCCTATACCTTGCTGAGCGAGTTGATGGCAGCCGAGACGGAGTTATCGCAGCGGCCCCTGAACGAGCGCATGCAGGCCCTGGCGCAACAGGGCGCGGACGAGGAACGCTACTTTGAGGAAGACACGGCGGAGGACGAGCAGTGGCGGGGTGAGCCGCCAGTGAACTGACTGGGTTCAGCCGTCTAAGACCCTCACCCCGACCCTCTCCCAAAGGGAGAGGGAGGGAGGGGCGGTGGGGATGAGCGAAGAATTTATCTCCGAACCGATTGAGGTCGAGTACAGCCAGGAACGGATGATGCCGACGGCCTTCGTCTGGCGCGGCGAGCGCTACACCGTGGCCGAAGTCCTCCAGGAGTGGCAGGACTGGAGCATCCCCAACTACGCCCACATCCACGGCTGGATCCACCGCCGCCACCGCAACTACTACGTCGTGCGCACCGACGACGAGAAGGTCTTCGAGCTATACCTGGACCGACCGCCCAAACGGCGGGAGTGGATTTTGCTCAAGCGCCGCGCCTGAGCCTCAAGCGGCCAGCGCCTCGGTGACCGCCTGGTCCAGGGGCAGGGCGCGGCCGGCCTGGTAGAGCGCCTCGAAGGCGTCCTCCCCCAGGCGCCCCCGCACCTCGGCCAGACACCGCGCCCACGCCTCGCGCTCGCCCTGCGGCCTCGGCAGCCCCAACCGCTCGCGCCGGGCGGCCGCCGCCCCACTCAGCCGCGCTGCCCGCACCGGGTCGGGGCGCAGCAGCCCGACCAGAGTTTCGAGGGCGTCAGGCAGGTAACGCTGAATGCCGAGCCGATGTAGCTCGGCCAGGCTGTCGCGCGCCTGGGCCAGCGCCGCCCCCCGCTCGCCCGCCTGTGCGTCCAGCCGCGCCAGCCCCAGCCGCGTGGTCGCCACGGCCCCCTGATCCCCCAACTCGCGCTGCACGGCCAGCCCCTCGGTAAGATAACGCCGCGCGTCCTCCCAACGCCCCTCCGCCAGCGCTGCCTGCCCCAGCCCCCCCAACGCGTGGGCCTGCCCCATCTTCGCGCCGCCCTCGCGCGCCAGCGCCAACGCGTCCTCGAACAGCAGGCGCGCCCAACCGGCGTCGCCCTGGTAGAGCGCGGCCTGCCCCAGGTTGTTGAGTGACACGGTTACGTCGCGCTGGTTACCCAGGCTCCGCCGTAGGTCGAGGCTGGCCTGCAAGTGGGGGAAAGCGGCCCTGTAGTCACCCTGCTCGGCCAGGGTGAGGCCCAGCACACTCTGTACCCGCGCCTCACTGGCCCGATCCCCCAGCACGCGTACCTGGGCCAGGCTCTCCTCGTAGAGGGCGCGGGCTTCGGCCAACTGACCTTGCTGCCGCGCCACGTTGCCCAGGTTCAACAGCGAGACCGCGACGCCGTGCAGGTCGCCCAGTTCCCGCCGCAGAGCCAGGCTCTCCGCCAGCAGGGCGCGGGCCGTGGGGTAGTCGTCCTGGTCGGTGGCGATCAGGCCCAGGTTGTTGAGTGAGTAGGCCATGCCGAGTCGGTCGTTCAGGGCGCGCTTGAGGGCGAGGCTGGCCGCGTGTAACTCGCGCGCCCGGTTGAAATCCCCTTGCGACCAGACAGTCACCGCCAGGTTGTTGAGCGTGCGCGCCATGCCCTGCCGGTCGCCCAACTCGCGGCGTAGCGCCAGGCTCGCCTCTCCCAACCGCACCGCCTTGTCCAGGTCGCCCACGTTCTGCGCCAGGTTCGACGCCGCGTGGAGGGCTTTGGCCCGCACCGCTGGCGCGACGGCGCTCTCCTGGTCTAAGCCTTCTTCCAGCCAGGCCAGCGCCTCACTGGACCGCCCCTGGAGTTCGCAGCAGCGGCGCAGCGCGCTGACGAGCCTGAGCCGGGCTTCGGCCTGGCCGCCCGCCCGCAGCCAGCCGACCGCCGCCCGAATGTTGTCCCACTCCGCGCCCAGCCGCCCCAGCCAGACCTTGACCTCCGCCCCCATCAACTGGGGCTCCGCCTCCTCCACCAGCAGGAGGTAGTACGCGGCGTGCTGCTCGCGCACGCTCGCGGCCTCGGCGCTGGCCTCAAAGCGCGCCAGGGCATACTCGCGGACGGTTTCGAGCATGGTCAACGGCAGGCTGGGAACATCGGCGCCGCCGTCGGTGGGCAAGACGCGGCGCACCAGGCTCTTGGCAACCAGCGACTCGACGCCGTTCAGTATGTCGGAAGGCAGAAGGCGGAAGGCAGTAGGCGGCAAGGAAGCCTCTTGCCCGCTTTCTGCTTTCTGCCTTCTGCCTTCTGCCTCGTCCTCCCCGCACACCGCCTCGGCCGCTTCCAGTGTAAAGCCGCCGTGGAACACCGCCAGCCGGGTAAAGAGAGCCTGTTCACTGGGTGTCAGCAGGCTATAGCTCCAGTCCAGCGTCGCCTGGAGCGTCTGCTGGCGGGCCGGTAGATCGGCGGCGCCACCGGTGAGGAAGGCCAGCCGGCGCTGGAGGCGCGGGAGCATGGCTTCGGGCGTGAGCACCCTCGCCCGCGCCGCCGCCAACTCGATGGCGAGGGGCAGGCCGTCGAGGCGGGCGCAGACCTGGACGACCGCCGCCGCGTTGGCCGGGGTGAGCGCGAAGCCGGGCTGGGCGTCGCGGACCCGCGCCACAAACAATTGCACGGCCTCGGCGTCGGCGATGGCGGCCAGGTCGGACGCGGCGGGGGGATGAGCCGGCACGGCGGGCAGCGACAGGGGCGGCACGACAAGCTCGCGCTCGCCGCGCAGCCGCAAGAGGGTGCGGCTCGTCACCAGGGCCTTAAGCTCGGGCGCGGCGGCCAGCAACTCCGCGACCAACGGGGCAGCGGCCGTGACCTGTTCAAAGTTGTCCAGCACCAGGAGGAGGTGTTTACCGGCCAGGGCGCGCTGCACGCTCGCCAGGAGCGGCTGGTCAGCGCTCTCCTTGACCCCCAGCCCCCGCGCTATCGCCGCCAGGACCAGCGCCGGGTCGGTGATGGGGGCAAGGTCTACAAAATAGACGCCATCCCGAAAGACGGGCGCGACATCGCGCGCGACCTGGAGGGCCAGCCGCGTCTTGCCGACGCCACCGGCCCCGCTAAAGGTCACCAGGCGCACCGCCGGGTGGCGCAGGTACTCACTCGCCGCCGCCCGCTCGGCCTCGCGGCCCACGAGGGGCGTGGGGGGCGTCGGCAGCACGACGGGGGAGAGCCGCGCGCCGGGCACGGACGGTCGGCTGGCGGGACCGGGGAGGGCCAGGCCGGCGGGGTCCTCGTCGCGGGCGAAGCGGATAAACAGGTCGCGCTCGGCGGCCGGGATGTCCAGGCTGAGGGCCAGCTTTTCGGCCATCTGCCGCGACGGGCGGACGGTGTCCGCTTCGACCTTGCGAATCGTCTCGCCGGAGTAGCCAATCCGCTGCCCCAGTTCGTCCTGGGTGAAGCCGAGGCCGCGCCGCCGCCGCTGGAGCCAGCCGCCAAAGGTGAGTTCGGTCGCCATACTGCTCGCTTCCCGCCTTCACTTTACCGCTTCATTGCTTACCGCTTCATTACCGCTTTTTTCCCGCTCAGCGGGAAGTCTTCGCGCCGCAAACGTGGTACGATAGGGGCATAACTGAATACGGTTCGGCCGAACCAGCCAGGACAACTGAATAGGGAATGTGGAACCTGCTAGAGTTGTGAGATGTCGTCGTTAGCCATACAAGGATCTAGAGAGAAAGTGGAGAGGATTATATCATGAACACTCGTCGCCTGGTAACTCTGCTCGCGCTGTTGGTGGTCGTGTTTCTGGCCCAGACCGGATTTGCCCGCGCCGACTCCGGCGTCGAGGGCGTGACGGAGGCTGCTACAGTCAGTGGGACGGTGGATCTGGCGAACAAGGGGGTTGAGTGGGGCGGGTCGAGCTTCAACACGTGGTATGTCTACACCAAGAACTACGGCAGCGGCAACGCGGGCGGCTTCTGGGTCCGCGTGACCAAGACCAACGGCACGCTCATCAAGTGGATCTGGGTGCCCGGCCTGGCGGCGGGCCAGACGGCCACCGTCTCCTTCACCACAACGGACAAGTGCGTCAATGTCATGGTGGACTACACGCACATCGTGCCAGAGACCAACGAGTTGAACAACTTCATCGCGCCGTGCAGCCCCTTCAAATAGGTCGCCGCCGAGAACTTAATACAGACTTCAAGCCGGGCGGGTGTGCAGCGTTGCGCACCCGCCTGACCGTGTCTGTAGGCCGGGGTCCTTTCCAAGTCGTAGACCGCTCCGAACCCCTCCCCCGGCCCCTCCCCTACGAAGGGAGGGAGGACTTGGCCCTGGCTGGCCCCCCTTCCCTGCGAAGGAAGGGGGTCAGGGAAGGGGTTGAGGACGAGTACGGCTCTGAAAGAACCCTGCCGGTAGGCGCCGGAGTCTTGACGAAAGCGGGCGAGAATGCTAAACTGCTAGGTAGTCTACAGGATGAACTAGCAGGAGTCCCTGATGTCAGTGCCGATTGAGTTAGTGGACCCGACGGAGCGGCCGAGCCTGTGGCGCTCGACGCCGGCCACCGGGCGCGGCTACCCCGCCGAGGAAGCGCCGCTGTACGAGGAGATTCTGCGCTGCACGCACTGCGGCATGTGCCTGAACCAGTGCCCCACCTACCGCGTGCTGGGCCTCGAGGCCGACTCGCCGCGCGGCCGCCTGTACCAGATGCGCGGCGTCCACGAGGGGCGGGTCGAGGTGACGCTGGACTTCGCGCACCATATGTACGTCTGCCTGGCCTGCCGCGCCTGTGAGACGGCCTGCCCGGCCACGGTGCGCTTCGGAAGCCTGGTCGAAGCCGCCCGCGCCCAGGTTGAGGCGGTCAACGCGGCGCAGCGCCCCGCCTGGCAGAAGACCTTGCGCCGGCTGGTGTTCCAGGAGCTATTGCCCCACAACGGCCGGCTGCGGCTGGTGGGCGAACTGACGCGGCTCTACCAGCGCAGCGGAGCGCAGACGCTCGTGCGGCGGACGGGGCTGCTCAAGCTGCTGCCGGGGCAGTTGGACCAGCGCGAGGAACTCCTGCCCACGCTGCCTAATCAGTTCTTCTCCGCCACGGGCCAGGTCTATCCGGCCCGTGGTGAGAAGCGGGCCAAGGTGGCCCTGTTCAACGGCTGCATCATGCCGCTGGCCTACGGTCCGACCCAGGCGGCGACGGTGCGCGTCCTCCAGCACAACGGCGTCGAGGTCGTCGTGCCAGGCACGCAGATCTGCTGCGGCGCGCTGGCGATCCACGCGGGCGAGCGCGACCAGGGCAAGGCCCAGGCGCGGCGCAACATCGCGGCCTTCGAGGCGCTGGACGTGGACGCGATTATCATCAACGCGGCCGGCTGCGGCCTGGCGATCAAGGAGTACGACGAACTGCTGGCCCATGACCCCGCGTGGGCCGAGCGGGCCGAACGCTTCGCCGCCAGGGTCAAGGACGTCTCGGAGTTTCTGAGTGAGTTGGGCCTGCGGCCGCCGACGGGCCGCGTCGAGAAGCGGGTCACCTACCAGGATGCGTGCCACCTGGCGCACGGCCAGGGCGTCCGCGCCCAGCCGCGCGAGTTGCTCCGCGCCATCCCCGGCCTGCAACTGGTCGAGATGCGCGACTCCGACCGCTGCTGCGGCTCGGCGGGCATCTACAACATCACCAACCCTGAAGTGTCGGGCAAGGTGCTGGCCGAGAAGATGGCGAACGTCCAGGCCACGGGCGCGGAGATGATTGTCGCCGCCAACCCCGGCTGCCTCTTGCAGTTGCAGGCGGGCTGCCAGCGCCACCACTACCCGGCCGAGGTCGCCCACGTCGTGGACCTGCTTGACCAGGCCTACGCGGCGAGTGCGTAACCCCGATGCCCCGCCGCTGCCAGGGAGGATTTTACACGGAACCCTGGGACTATGACGCGCCGCGCGAGACGGTCGCCGACCTGGAGCCGGACGAGGTGCTGGTCCAGTACCGCCACCTGGTGCCCGGCCCGCGTGTCCTCGACCTGGGCATGGGCGACGGCGACCACGCCCTGTGGCTGGCATCGCTCGGCTACGAGGTCGAGGGCGTGGACCGCCACCAGTGGCGGCTGGGGCAGGCCGAAATCCGCGCTATGCGGCTGAAGCTGTCCCTCCAGACATACCTGGGCGACATCACCGAACTGGTCCTCCCCCCGGCCGCCTACGACCTGATTCTCCTCGCCGCCGTCCTCCACTTCCTCCCGCCCAGCGACCACCGCCGCGTGGCCGAGCAGATCGCCCAGGCGCTGCGCCCCGGCGGCCTGGTCTACGCCACAGCGCTGACGACCGACGATCCGGGCTACGCCCTCGTCCGCCAGGCGGGCCTGCCCGAACTCGAACCCAACACTTTCGACCTGTCCGACGACGACAGCCTGGAACTGCTGCACTTCTTCCCGCCCGGCGGGCTGCGCAGCCTGTTCACGGGCCTGGAGGTCGTCCACTACGCCGAGGAACGCTACCTGCGCCCCGACTCGGTCCAGGGCTATAACGCGGCGGCGGTGCTGCTGGCGCGGCAACCCCCTTCTCCATAGACCTGACAGGTGTTAGAAACCTGTCAGGTCTAGGCCTTAGCAACACAAACCGGTCAGGTCTCGGCCTTAGCAATACAGACCTGACAGGTTTTGAAAACCTGTCAGGTCTTGGCCTTAGCAACAGAGACCTGACCGGTTTCTGCCCTGGCAACAGAGACCTGACCGGTTTTGAAAATCGGTCAGGTCTGGACAGCCGCAAGTGAGGAGCGATGTCGAATCCCACCCCCTTGCACTATGGAAGCTATTATCACATCTTCAATCGGGGTGTGAACGGTGAAAACCTGTTCATTGAGGAACGGAACTACGGCTACTTCCTCAAGCTATATGCCTACCACATCGAGCCGGTCGCCGATACCTATGCCTACTGTCTCTTACCCAACCACTTCCATCTATTAGTGCGTATCAAGATGCCAGAGGAGGCACAGGAGCAAACTCGACCCGCTCCAGAACCCTATCAGGTCCCACCCCCTAGTCAGGCGTTCAGTAACCTATTCAATGCCTACACCAAAGCCATCAACCAGGCGTACCGGCGCACGGGAACCCTGTTCGAGCGTCCGTTTCACCGCCTTGAGGTCACATCAGATCGATACTTCATCCAACTCATCGTCTATATCCACCAGAACCCACAACGGCATGGCTTGCTGGATGACTTCCGCGCTTGGCCCTATTCGTCGTATCAAGCCCTGCTCTCGTCGTCCCCCACTCGCCTTAAACGGGAGGAGGTTCTAGGCTGGTTTGGCGGCCCAGAACACGTCCTCGACGCCCATCACCATCTGGACAGGGTCCACCATCTCAAACCGCTGCTACTGGAGGACTGGTGAGCCATATAATAGACCTGACAGGTTTTGAAAACCTGTCAGGTCTTGGCCTTAGCAACACAGACCT
>CAZFUK010000138.1:0-3243 GCA_964522005.1 uncultured Anaerolineales bacterium
CGTTAGCCGCTGGACCTAACCCCCCAGCCCCCTTCCCTACAAAGGAAGGGGGGGAAAGACGTCCGAATTAGACGCTGGCTCGCTCCTCTGCTACAATAGCCCTTAGCCTATTCGACGCATGGCCGCGTCGCTCCGAGCCGGGAAGGCGCACGCTCGCGGCGGCCATGCTCCACGGGGGGGGAACCTAGTTGGACAGGGCGCTCGCCGTCCCACGTACCACTGTCCGCCGTCTGCCTCGCGTGGCGCGGGGCGACTGGCTCGCGCTCGCCGCCATCCTCGGCGTGGCGCTGGCCCTCTTCGCGCCGGTCTGGGCGAGCGGCCAGGTCTGGACCGACGGCGACCTGGGCGACTTCTACTGGCCGACGCTGCTCACCGCCTTCGCGGCCCTGCGGCGCGGCGAGTTGCCCCTCTGGTCGCCCAACATGTTCGGCGGCTTCCCCCTGTTCGCCGACGGCAGCGTCGGCGCCCTCTTCCCCCTCAACTGGACCCTCCTCGTCTTTCCCCACGGCCTGATGCTCATCCCCTTCGGTCGGCTGCTCCTGGCGGCGTTCGGGATGTACCTCCTCGTCCGCTGCCTGGGTCTGAGTCCGACCGGCGCGGCCGTAGCCGCCCTGGTCTTCGGCCTCAACGGCTTCTCGGTCGGCCACTTCAGCCATATTGACCTGGCGAACGGCACGGCCCTGCTGCCCTACACCCTGCTGGCGGCCGAGATGAGCCGCCGCGCGCCCGGCTGGGGTGGCCGCCTGCGTTGGCTGCTGCTCGCCGGCGTCGCGCATGCCCTGGCCTGGCTCAGCCTCCACCCGCAAGCCCCGCTGATGATTCTGCCGGTCTACGCCGCGTGGGTGATATACAGGTCTCAAGGCGCGAGCGATTCCCCTCTCCCCCTGGGAGAGGGCCAGGGTGAGGGTCTCAGGACCTTCGCCCCGCCTCTCGGACCCTCACCCCAACCCTCTCCCATAGGGAGAGGGAGCACGTACAGTCAGGAGGAAGGCCGAGGGGGCATACCGCAGGGATGGCGGACCTGGGCGAGAGTCCGAGCGAAGGTTCTCTGGACCCTCGCCGCGCTGACCCTCCCCCTGGCCCTGGCCGCCGGGCTGAGCGCGGTCCAGACCCTGCCCATGCTCGATCTCAGCGCGTTCTCGCCGCGCCACGCCTGGGGCCAGACCTTCAACCAGAGCTTCAGCCTCCCGCCCTACAACCTGGTGGGCCTGGTCTGGCCGACCTTCTTTCACTCCGCCCTGGGGGAACCGGCCTGGGGCCTGTGGAACCTGGAAACCCTGGTCTACCTGGGCACGCTGCCCCTCGTCCTGGCCCTGGTCGCCCTGACCGTCTGGCCGCGCGGCCGCCACGTCGGCTTCTTTGCCCTCGTCGGCGCCCTGGCCCTGTGGACCGCCTTCGGCCTCTACGCCCCCTGGGGGCCGCAGCCCCTGCTCTACAGCCTGCCGGGCTACAGCGTCCTGCGCGCGCCCGCCCGGTTCTTCTACCTGGTCGGCTTCGCGGGCGCCTACCTGGCGGCGGTCGGGGCGGACTGGCTCCTGGCCCGGGCCTGGACGGCGGGCGCCCGGCGGCGGCTCGCCGCCCTGGTGGCCGGCCTCGCCGGGCTGGCCCTGCTCATCCCGGTCGCCGCCGCCTACACCCTGGACTACCTGCGGCGGCAGCCCCAGGAGGCCGAGCGCCTGATACGCGCCCTCTACCTGGACCTGCCACACGTCACCCCCTTGACCGTTGCCGACGTGACCCAGGCCCTCCAGCGCAAGCTCGCGCCCGGCAGCGCGGAGATGTGGGAGGCCGTGGGTTGGCTGATGGTCGCGATCCTGCTGATCCTGGCCTGGAGTCGCGGCTGGCTGGGACCGCGCCTGTTCCACGCCGCCCTGGTGGGCCTGACCGGCCTCCACCTCGTCCTGCTCGCCAACCGCTACGTTACGCCCGTCCCGCTGGCCCGTGTCGTCGAACCGGCTCCCGTCGTGGACTACCTATGCCGGCAGTTGGGCGAGGGCCGCTTCTACAACGCCGCGCCGGTCGACTCGCCCCCACTGGCGCACTTGCCGTTTGGCGTGGCCGACTTGCAGGGCCAGAGCAGCCTGGCGATGGCCCGCACCGCCGAGTTCACCGGCGCGGCCGGTCGCACGGAGACGCGGCTGCTGGACCTGGCGGGGGTGCGCTATGTCATGCTGCCCGAAGGCACCCCTGACCCACGCGGCTGGATTCACCAGGTCGGCTTCCGCCACCAGCGGCCCATTGTCGTGGTGGATGATGAGACGTCGCCCAGTCTGAGCAGCTTTGTGGTGCCGGACGGCTCGCCGCCTGTCCAGGAGTTGCGGCTGCTGGTGGCCCTGAGCAACACGGCGGAGGTGGGGCAGGGGGTGGAAGTCGCGCGGGTGACGGTCACGTCCGCGTCTGGCGCGGCCCGCCGCTTCCCCATCCGCGCCGGACTGGAAGCCAGCGATATTGACTATCACCGTGTGGACGTCTACCCCATGGTGAGGCACCTGCGCGTCCCACCGGCCTGGAAGTGGGGGGAACGCGACGAGCGCGGCATCGGCTACGACCGCCTGATGTTCTACCTGCGCTTCACCCTGGACCCCAGCGGTGACTTCGCGGCGGACCGCGTCCAGTTCCAGGTGACCGAGCCGGGCGCGAGCCTGATCGTCTTTGGCGCCAGCCTCGTCCAGCCCACGGCCAACGCCGTCGTCAGCCTGACACGCTACCACCTGGCGCGCTACCGCCTGGTCTACGCCGACGGTGAGACCCGGCTCTACGCCAACCGCACCGCCCTGCCCCGCGCTTACCTGGTCGGCCAAGCCGTCCACTACACCGACGGGCGGTCCGCCCTCGACCGGCTGCTACGGTCCAGCTTCGACGTGGCGCGCCGCATCACGCTCGAGGGGGAGGTCCCGCCTGAAGCGGCTCCCCTGGTGGTCCCCGGCCCCACCGGGCGCCTCGCCCTGCTCCCGCCCGCGCCTGACCCCGCCGCTCTCGGTGAGGTCCAAATGGTCGAAGACCGCCCCACCCACGTGGCCTTGCGCGCCCAGACGACGGCGCCCGCCTTCCTCTACCTGGCCGACACCTACTACCCCCACTGGGAGGCGCGGGTGGACGGTCAGACGACGCCCATCCTGCTCGCCAATACCGTGTTCCGCGCGGTCTACCTGCCGCCCGGCGAGCACATCGTCACCTTCGACTACAACGCCGCCAGCGTTCGCCTGGGCGGGCTGATCACCCTGGCGACACTCGCGGCGTTGG
>CAZFUK010000138.1:3343-10891 GCA_964522005.1 uncultured Anaerolineales bacterium
CCCACCTCGCTCTCGTAGTAGCAGACCCTCACCTCATAGACCGCTCCCGCCGTCCAGGCGCCGGCCGCCGCGACAGGCTCCTCGCCGCGCCCGCGCACGTCGGTGGTTCCCTTCAGCCACGTGCCGTAGCCCACCTGTAGCGGGTGCTCACCGCGTTCGTCGCCTATGCTGAGCGTCACACGCTCGTCGCTGAACCGGAGCGTGACCCTCTCGAACTTCAGCGCGTTGCTCTCCAGCGTGTAGGTTTTGCCGGACCATTGGCCCATGCCGGACGACGTGGGCTGCCCCTCGGGGAGCGGCAGCGACAGGGCCGCCAGCCTGTCGCGCAACTGGCTGGCGGCCTGGGAGTCGGCCAGCAACGCGTGCGGTTGCATGGCGGGCAGCAGGTGCTGCCAGACCTTGTCGAGCACAGCCTGCATGTCACGCACACCGCCGATGATGGCGAGCACCGCGTCCTGCTCCGGCATGACGACGCAGAATTGCCCGAACGCGCCGTCGCCACGGTAGCAGTCATGCCGGCAGCGCCAGAACTGGTAGCCGTAGCCCACCGTCCAGTCGGGACTCGTCTGGGTGTTGCTGTTGTCGGACGTCGCCCGCGTCGCCTCGGCCACCCACTCCTCCGTCAGGATGCGCTGGCCCCCCCACAGGCCCCGCTGCAAATAGAGTTGTCCGAAGCGGCCGATGTCTTCCGTCGTGAGGTGCAGGCCAGAGCCGCCGATGTTGACCCCGCGTGGGTCGCTGTCCCAGACCGGGTTCTGGATGCCGAGCGGGTCGAACAGGCGCGGCCGCAGGTAGTCCAGCATGGGTAGGCCGGTCAACTGGGTGATAATGGCCGAGAGCATGTAGGTCGCGGCGGTGTTGTAGACGAACCACGTGCCCGGCTCGTACTCGACGGGCAACGACAGGAATATTCTAGGCCAGTTGTCGTCTTTGCCTCCGAACAGCGGCGCTGTCACGTCCTCCTTGTGGCCGGTGTTCATGGACAGTAGGTGCCGCACGCGCATGGCCTTCAGGTTCTCGCTCGGGTTCGCCGGGGCCTCGTCGGGGAAAAACGTCAGGACGGGGTCGTCCACCGTGAGCCGCCCTTCCTCCACCGCCAGGCCAATGGCGGTAGACGTGAAGCTCTTGCTCAGCGAGTAGAGCGTGTGGGGCGAGTGGGGTCCGTAGGGCGCCCACCAGCCCTCCGCCGCCACGCGGCCGTGGCGCAGCAGGGTGAAGCCGTGCGCCGCGTCCAACGGGTGGCTGTGCTGTTCGAGCGCCTGGATAAAGTCTAGCACCGCCGCCGAGGGGATGCCCTCGGCTTCTGCGGTGCTGCGCGTCAACTGGGTTACGCTTGCCATGAACTCGATAAGTCCTTTCCGTTATGAGTCAAGCTCGGCCGTCATCTCAATCATCGTCCGCCGGAAGCCGGCGCGGGCGAACAGGCGCTGCGCCGCCTCGTTGCCCGCCGCCGTGGAGAGCACGACGCGGGGCGCGCCGGCCGCTCTCAGCGCCGCCAGGGTCGCGTCGAGCAGCAGCCGACCGACGCCGTGGCCGCGCTCGGCTGGGGCGACCACGATGTCGTGCAGCACGCCCGCCGGCCCGCGTAGCACCATATAGTCCCAGCCCTCGACGCCCGCGTAGGTGTAGCCGACCACCTCACCGTCGCGCTCGGCGACGAGGACGACAACGCTTGGGTCATCGAGTTGCGTGCCGAGAAAGCCGGCGTAGCCCTGCTCGGTGCCGGGCCGGGCCGCGATGAAACGTTGCGGGTCGAAGTCGTGGTGTACCTGGACGAGGAGCGCGCCGAGCCGGCCAAGGGCCGGCAGGTCGGCGGGCGTCGCGGGGCGGATGCTGACGGCGGGGGCGTCGGAAGGTGGCATGGGTAAGTCTCCTCTTGGCTACAACCTCAGGGTGCGCTCGGTTCGGCCCCGTATTGCTCGTCGCTGACGTGCTCCAGCCAGTCCACCTCAGCCAGTCCTCTGCCAGAAGGTTGTGAGCCAACTCGTTGGATGTCCATTGTCATTTATCTCCTTCCGTATCTCGCTGTGAACTGACCGCTGTTGCCCCAACATCTACCACGCCATGCTCGATCAACCACGTCAGGGCCTCATAGACCGCCTGAAGCGAGCTGTAGCGCGGCCGGTAGTCTAGCAGGCGCTCCGCTTTGGCGATACTACAGTTGGGGCTGTGGGCGATATGGTCCCAGGTTGCCCGCGCCTCCTCTTCCGAGACCGTCGCCCGCCACGCCTCCCAGGGCAGGCAACGCAGTTCGGCGGTCTGACCAAACCAGGCGGCGGTGGCCTCGGCGTAACCGCGTAGGGTGAGGGCGGCCGGCGAGACCACATGGAAGCTCTGGCCGACGGCTGTACTCCAGTGAGCCAACGCTTGCATGAAAGCCTGGGCTACGTCGTCGGCATGGACGTGGTGTACGGTTTCCATCCCCAGATTGGGCAGCGTCACCTCGTCACCGCGCGCCAGGCGAGCAAAGACCTGCGGATTGAGGTTGCCCGCCGGATTCACCGGCCGCCAACCGGGTCCAACGATATGCCCAGGGTGTAGCACAGTGGCCGGGAAGCCACAGCGGCGCGCCTGATCCAGCAGATAGGCTTCAATGGCCGCCTTCTGGACCCCATAGTCGCCGAAGGGGTGGCGCGGTTGGTCCTCCGTCGTCGGCACCATGACGCTCGGGCCGTGGACCCAGATCGTGCCGCAGTGCAGAAAGTGCTGCACATGACCGTGGAGCGCCTCGACCAGGTGGCGGGCGCTTTCGAGCCGAAAGCAGATCATGTCAACGACGACATCCGGCTGTAGAGCGCGCACGCGGGGGCCAAACGAGCCGGCCGCTTCTTCAGCGGCGCGGTCCAGTGTCACGTGCTGCACGGCGCGCCACGCAGCGTGGGGCTGATACGGCTCGCGCTGGCCCCGGCTGATGGCGATCACCTCATACCCCGCCTCGACCAGCCGTGGCACCAGATAGGTACCCACATGGCCACTGCCGCCAATGATCACGACCCGCATGTTACCTCCTCGGCGCTCAACTAACGTTAGCTTGATAGTTAATTTTAGCACCCTCTGCCGTATCTTGACACCTCTGTAACCCGCCGTTATGATTGAAGATAGACAGCAGCGGACAAGCCCCCGCCCACCACGCACGCCCCGCCTCTCTCGCGCGCCCCGCACACCCCCTCCCATCCCTGACGACAGCCGAAGAGAGTTTTTATGACAAGCTCACCCTCCCCAACAGGGCGGCCGAACGGTCGCCTGCAAGCCTTTCGCGGCATTCTTCTCGGCGGCAGCGGCTTCGAGAGCCAGCGCTACCTCGCCAAGTGGATGATCCTCGGCACGCTCATCGGGCTGGTGGCCGGGCTGGGCGCCGTCGTCTTCGCCCGCGCCATTGACCTGTGCACCGAGTTGTTCCTGGGCCGCATCGTCGGCTACATCCCGCCCTCAGCGCTGGGCGAGGGCGGCCACCCCGTCACCGACATGGCCCGCCCGTGGCTGCTGCCCCTGAGCCTGGCGCTGGGCGGCCTCATTTCCGGCTTTATCGTCTTCACCTTCGCCCCAGAGGCCGAAGGCCACGGCACCGACTCGGCCATCGAGGCGCTGCACCACAAGCGCGCCCGCATCCGCGCCCGCATCCCGCCCATCAAGCTCGTCGCCTCGGCCATCACCATTGGCTCAGGCGGCTCGGCCGGGCGCGAGGGGCCGACGGCCCAGATTTCGGCCGGCTTCGGGGCCTTGCTCAGCGACTGGCTCAAGCTCGGCATCGCCGACCGCCGTGTGGCGGTGGCGGCCGGCATGGGCGCGGGCATCGGCGCCATCTTCCGCGCGCCCCTCGGCGGCGCGGTCATGGCCGCCGAGATTCTCTACCTGCATGACCTGGAGGTCGAGGCGCTCATCCCCAGCCTCATTGCCTCCATTGTCGGCTACAGCGTCTTTGGTCTGGTCAACGGCTTCACGCCCATCTTCGGGGAGCAGGCCCAACTCGGCTTTGACCATCCGGTCCAATTGGTGTACTACGCTATCTTGGGCCTGCTGTGCGGCGCGGTGGGCATCCTCTACAGCCGGGGCTTCTACGGGGTCACTGCCCTGTTCCACCGTCTGCGGCTGCCCCGCGTCCTCAAGCCGGCCCTGGGCGGGCTGATTCTCGGCCTCATCGGTATCTTCATCCCCCAGACCCTCCACGCGGGCTACGGCTGGGTCCAACTGGCGATGACCCAACGCCTGCTCGACCTGCCGCTGTGGATCGTGCTCATTCTGCCCTTCGCCCGCATCCTCGCCACCGCGCTGTCCATCGGCTCCGGCGGGTCAGGCGGCATCTTCGGCCCCGGCATGTTCATCGGCGGCATGCTCGGCGCGGCCTTCTGGCGGCTGACCTATACCCTGCTGCCGGGCATGCCGGCCCAGCCCGCCCCCTTTGTCATCATCGGCATGATGGCGATGTTCGGCGGCATCGCCCACGCACCCCTGGCGATGATGCTCATGGTGGCCGAGATGACCGGCAACCTGGCGCTCCTCGCCCCGGCCATGGTCGCCGTCGCGGTCTCAACGGCCCTCGTCGGCGACAACACCATCTACCGCAGCCAGATCCCCAACCGCGCCAGTTCGCCCTACCACCGCGTTCGCTTCAGCTTCCCGCTGCTGGCCTCGCTGCGCGTCCAGGACGCCGTTCAGCCCCCCGGCCCGACGCTCGCGGCCGACCAGCCGATCAGTCAGGCCGAAGCGCTGTTAGCTGGACCAGATGGGGATGGGCTGGTGGTTGTGGACGGTGCGGGGTGCGGCCTGGGCCAGGCCATGCCCGACCTGCTGACCCGCATCCCATCGGCGGAACGCGACAGGACGCCGGTCGGACGGACCCTGGGCGATAACCCGGTGGTCCTGGAAATGGGCCAGTCGTTGGACCAGGCGCTCGAACGGCTGGTGGGGCGTGGGCTGCGCTGGGCGCCCGTCGTGGATCACGGCCGGCTGGCGGGGCGGCTGTATGTCCAGGACGTCCTGCGGGTCTACCGCGCCGCGCTAGACCAGACCGCCCGCCCAGCCCACGCCCTGCCCGACCGCGTCTCGGTGCTGGAGATACAGGTCAGTCCGGACTCGCCGCTAGCCGGGCAGACCCTACAGACCGCCCACTTCCCGCCGGGCACGCTCGTCGTGTCCGTCCTGCGCGAGGGCGAGACCATCTTCCCCCGCGCCGACACGCGGCTGGAAGCGGGCGACGTGGTCACGGTGCTGTCCGAGCCGGCGAGCGTCCCGCCCCTCCGCGCCTTCGTCGAGGCGCACTAGCTACTGGACGCGGGTATCCTCGGCCAGGGTGCGGCCGGTGTGGGCGATGAACACGTCTTCGAGGGTGACGTGGCTGGGGGTAATGTCCTCGATGACCGCGCCCGCCGCGTAGAGCGTCTGAATCAGCGTGGGCAGGGTGAGGCGGGGGTGGGGGGAGACGACGACCAGTTCCTGGTGGCCGTCGCGCTCGCTCAGCGTGGCCTCGGTCACATGGGGCAGGGCGTGGATGGCCGGCAGGGCCGTCGCCGGGATGACGCCCTGGAAGCGCAGGACGCCCGACTGCTGGAGGCTGGCTTTGAGTTCGTCTGGCGTGCCGAGGGCGATGACCCCGCCTCGGTCCACGATGGCGATGCGCTGGCAGAGTTCCTCGGCCTCGGCCATGACGTGGGTGGTGTAGATGATGGTGCGGCCCTCGGCGTGCAGGTCGCGCACCATCGCCCGCAGGTCGCGGGCGCTCTGCACATCCAGCGTGTTGGTCGGCTCGTCCAGGATGAGGATGGGCGCGTCGTTGACCAGGGACTTGGCGAAGGCGAGCTTCATGCGCTGGCCCGACGAGTAGCTTTCGACCGGGCGGTCCACAAAGTCCGCGATGTGGAGGCGGTCAATCAGGCCCTGGATGCGGGCAGCCCGCTCGCCGCGCGGCACAAAGTAGAGGGCGGCGAAGTAGGCCAGGTTCTCGCGGCCGGTCAGCTTCCAGTACAGCCCGCGCTCGCCCATGAGCATGCAGCCGACGCTCGCCCGCACCTGGGCGTCGTCCTTCACGATGTCGTAGCCGTTGATGCGCGCTGTGCCACTGGTGGGCAGGAGCAGCGTCGTCAGGCACTTGATGAGAGTGGTCTTACCCGCGCCGTTGGGTCCCAGCAGGCCAAACAGTTCGCCTGGCTGGATGTCCAGCGTGACGCCGGCCAGGGCGTGGATGAGGCGCGTCGTCGCCCCGAACAGCCCCCGCCGCTCGCGGGCGATATACGTCTTGGTCAAGTCCCTGATCTCGATCATCGCGTCCATCGTTAGTACTGCGTCTCGGCCGGTGGAATCAGCCGTTCGAGCAGCGCCTTTAGGTTGCGGATGGCCTGCGCCGACTGCTGCTCCATGACCGCCTCTAGCTCCGGCGGCCCCAGCTCATAGCTCAGGTCGCGCTGGAAGACTGTCCGCCCGTCCTCCTCGCGCAGGGTGTAGTGGATGGTTGCCTCGCCCAGGCCCGTGTGCGACTGGAGGGTCAGCGTATACGGGCGCACGCGCTCCACCACCGTCCACGTTCCCTCGCCTATCCGCCCGGCGATATTGGCTCGCTCGATGATCTCGTCGCCCAGTTGGGCCGGGCGTTCGGTCTGCCCGCCGACGCCCACCGTCGCAGGGTGCCACTTGGGCCAGTGCTTGGCCGTCGTCGCGGCATCGAACACCGCCTCAATGGGCCGCTCAATCACGGTCTGATGGCTGAAGCTTGGCATGTCTCCCTCCAACTACAGAAGCGGTCTCCCCTCTCCCAGGGGGAGAGGGGTTGGGGGTGAGGGTCTTAAACCTATCGCGGACCTCAAAGACCCTCACCCCGACCCTCAGTCCTTCGGACACGCTTCGCAGTCCCAGAGGGAGAGGGAGGGAAGGCCGTCCCGCGCGCCGCGAACAGCCCGCCGCCGATGACCAACGCGCCGCCCAGCAGGTGCGTCCACTGGAGTGGCTCGCCCAGCAGGACCACGGCCAGCAGCGAGGTGTAGAGCGGCAGGGTGTTGTAGAAGGCCATCGCCCGCCCCGGCCCCAGGTGGCGCACGCCGCCGTTCCAGCACAGCAGCGCGATCGCGCCGGGGAAGATACCGATGTAGAGCGCGAGCAGCGCCAGGGGCGGCGTCCACGTCGTCGGCAGGGTGACCGCTTCGACACCCACCAGCGGAACGAGTAGGGGAATAGACAGCAAGAAGGCGGCCCCCGTCGCCGGTAGGGTTGCGCGCTGGCGCATGACGAGCCGCCCCAACACGGAGTACACCGCCCACACCAGCGCATCTATGATGGACAGCAGGTCCCCGATGTTGACGCCCAGCCGCACCGCGCTGACGCCGACAATCAGCCCGACGCCCACCAGTGACAGGACCATGCCGACCACCTGGCGCGGCCAGACCCGGTCGCCCAGCCACCAGGCGGCGATGGGCAGCGTCACCAGCGGCGTGATGGCCGTAATCAGGCCGGCGTTGACGGCGGTGGTGTAGCGCACCGACCAGTAGAGCAGGACGGGGAAGCCGGCGATGCCCGTCGCGCCCATCGCCAGGAGCAGCGGCCAGCCGCGAAAGAAATGGC
>CAZFUK010000139.1:0-10847 GCA_964522005.1 uncultured Anaerolineales bacterium
GGCTCGCTGTTCCGCTGGGTTCGAGGTTCTGGCACCTAAGCTGAGAGAACACGGTATGCTCGTCAATCTCCTCAAAACCGTCTTGCGCCCCCTGCTTGATTTGCGCTACAATCGGCGCGTGATGCGCTTCCTGCGTTGGCTCCTGCCGCGCCCGGTCAAAGCCTTTCTCAAGCGCTTCTGGGACCCCAACGCCGCGATTATGCCCGAAGAGGCAGCGGCGGCCGTCGCGCCCAGCCCGCCGGTCGTCCCGCAGTATGGACGCTTCGAGGGCGAGTCGGGCCGGCCCACCACCTACGATATTATCTGTTTCTCCATCATTGACTGGGAGTTTCGCTGGCAGCGGCCGCAGCAGATCATGGCCGAGTTCGCGGAGCAGGGCCACCGCGTCTTCTACCTGCGGACGACCGATTGGCTGCGTGAAGGTGAGTTGGTCGTGGCGGCCAAGCCGCTCCGCCCCAACGTCTGGGAAGTGCGGCTGGCCCCGCCGGGCGTCCTGGATGTCTACTCCGGCCAAATGTCAGCAGACAATGTCCAGGCCGTCCTCGCCGGCCTGCGCGCCCTGCGCGACGAGTTCAATATCGCCTGCGCCGTGTCCGTCGTCCAGACGGCCACCTGGGCGCCGGCCGCGCTGGCGGCGCGAGAGAGCTTCGGCTGGCGTGTCGTCTACGACTGCATGGACGAGTGGACTACCTTCCCCGGTATCAAGCCGGAGGTGGTCGCGCAAGAGGAGCGGCTCGCGCCGGCCGCCGACCTCGTGGTCGTCACGGGCCAGCGGCTGCTGGAAAAGTGGGCGCCGGCCAACCCGCATACCGTCCTGGCGCGCAACGGGGCCGACTTCGCCCACTTCCACGAGCCGGCGCCCAACGACCTGCTGACCGACCGACCCCACCCCATCGTCGGCTATTTTGGCGCGATTGCCGACTGGTTCGACCTGGCGCTCATGCGGCAGCTGGCGCGCGAGCGGCCCCACTACTCCTTCGTCCTCATCGGCGGCGTGTTCAACGTGCCCATGGACGACCTGCTCGCCTTGCCCAACGTCGCCGTACTGGGCCAGCGGCCCTATAGCCTCATGCCGGCCTACTTGCAGCACTTCGACGCCTGTCTCATCCCGTTTAAGGTCAACAAGATTACCGAGGCGACGGATCCCGTCAAGTTCTACGAGTACATCAGCCAGGGCAAGCCCGTCGTCGCCACGCGCATGCCCGAACTCTACCCCTACCGCGACCTGCTGTACATCGCCGACGACGCCGACGACTTCATCCGCCAGGTGGACCGGGCGGTGCAGGAGAACGACCCGGCCCTGCGCGAGCGGCGCATCGCCGTGGCGCGCGAGAACACCTGGACCAGCCGGGTCAATACGATCAAAGATGGGATTGCCCAGGCCCACCCACGGGTCAGCATCCTCATCGTGTCCTACAATGGCTTGGAGCATACCCGCCTGTGCCTGGAGAGCCTGGCGCGCAACACGCTCTATCCCAACTACGAGGTCATCGTGGTGGACAATGGCTCGTCCGACGGCTCGCCCGACTACCTGACGGGGTGGGCGGCGGAACAGCCCAACCGGCATGTCATTCTCAACCCACATAACGCGGGCTTCGCCGGAGCCAACAACCAGGCGCTGACGCAGGCGAGCGGCGAGTATCTGGTTCTGCTCAACAACGACACCATCACCCCTAGCGGCTGGCTGCCTAAGCTGGTGCGGCACCTGGAAGACCCGGTCATCGGCCTTGTGGTCAGCGTGACCAACTTCTCCGGCAACGAGTCGCGGGTAGAGGTGCCCTACAGCGACGTGGAGGGCATGGAGGCATTCGCCGCCGAGTACACACGCACGCACGAGGGCCAGGTGTTTGACATTCGCGTCGCCGCCATGTACTGCGTCGCGCTCCGCCGCGAGGTCTACGACCGGGTCGGCCCGCTGGACGAACGCTTCACGGTCGGCCTGTTCGAGGACGACGACTACTCCCACCGCGTGCGGCTGGCCGGCCTGCGCGTCGTGTGCGCCGAGGATGCCTTCGTGCACCACTTCGGCCAGGCGTCGTTCAAGAAGCTCGGCCCCGTCGAGTTGCAGGCCATCTGGGACCGCAACCAGCGGCTCTACGAAGAGAAGTGGAGCATCGCCTGGGAGCCGCACCGCCACCGAGGCTGATGGGCCTCGTCCTTTGTTCGTTGCTTTGTTGAAGGGGTTTGGACCATGCGCGCCTCCCTCCGTCGCCGCCTTCTCACCTGGCTGGACCAGTCGCACGCGCTGGACCGGCTCACGGCGCTGCTCAGCCCGCTGCTCCGCCTCTATCTGCACGGCCCTCGGCGGGTTGAGTACTTTCGCCAATGGGAGCGGGCCGGCCTCCATCTCACCCCCGTCCACTTCTACCAGCCCATCCCCGACACCCGCGCCCTGCCCGCCAGCTTGTGGGCGAGACCGTCGGCCATGGTCGGCGTAGACATGCGCGAGGCGCAGCAGCTCGACTGGCTGGAGCGCGTCTTTCCGCAGTACCAGCCGGAGTACAGCCAACTACCCCACGGCCCAACCGACCGCCCCGACGAGTTCTACATGTACAATGAGATGTTCGGCTGGGCGGACGCGCTGGTCTACTACTGCCTGGTGCGCCACTTCCGGCCTCGGGCCATCGTGGAAGTGGGCGCCGGCATGTCCACCCGGCTCGCGGCGCAGGCGCTGCGGCGCAACGGGGAGGGGGCGGTGGTGTGCATCGAACCCTATCCTGACCCGGCGCTCGCCGCCGGCTTCCCCGGCCTGGCGCGGCTGATTCAGCAGCCCGTGCAGACCGTCGGCCTGGACGTGTTCGAGGCGCTGGAGGCCAACGACATCCTGTTCATCGACTCGTCCCATGTTGTGGCCTGTGGCAGCGACGTGAACTACCTGGTCCTCGAAGTCCTGCCGCGTCTCAAGCCGGGCGTCCTGGTCCACTTCCACGACATTTTTCTGCCCGCCGAGTTCCCCGAAGACTGGGTCAAGAACAAGCTGCTGTTCTGGAACGAGCAGTACCTCGTCCACGCCTTCTTAATGTTTAACCCCGCATTCGAGATTGTCTTCGCCAACGCCTTCATGACCGAGCGGCACCCGGCGGCGATGCAGGCGGCCTTCGGCTTCTACTGGCCGGGCGGTGGCAGCCTGTGGCTCCGCCGCCGCCTCCCCGAAACCCCCTCCCCTGACCGTACCTTTTGAGGGCCTGAGCCGTTGCTTCTGGTGTAACTACGCGCCACCCCGGAGGCGGTATGACTCGGCCCCGTCTGTCGCTCGTCATCCTCGCGCTGGCCCTGTCGCTCGGCTGGCTGGCGGTCCCGCTGGCCCTGGGCGCGCCCGCAGCCGCGGCCACCCCACGCTGCGGCGCTCCACCCGTGCTACGACGAGTCGCGGCCAGGCCAGGCGTGACCGCCAAGGTGGATACGATTGGCGTCTTCCGCCCCAGCAACGCCACGATGTACCTCCGCAACGATAACTCCTTCGGCATCGCGGACCTGGTCTTCGCCTACGGCGCGACGGGCGACCAGCCGGTGGCGGGCGATTGGGACGGCACGGGCGACGACACCATAGGGGTCTACCGCCAGGGGGTCTTTCTGCTGCGTAACTCCAACCGCCAGGGCAACCACCAAATCGCCGTCGAATTCGGGATGGCGGGCGATATCGCCGTGACGGGCGACTGGAACAACGACGGGGTGGACACGCCCGGCGTCTTCCGCAACGGAGTGTTCTACCTGCGTGATGACTTTGTCGGCGGGGCTGCCCAGACGGTCGTATTGTTTGGGACGACGGGTGACATTCCCCTAGTGGGCGATTGGGATGGCGATGGCTATGATACCGTCGGCGTGTACCGCCCGTCCACGGCGCAGGTGTTCTTGCGCCACAGCCTGACCTCAGGCGTGGCCGACACGGCCTTTGTCTACGGCGCGCCGGGCGACCAACCGGTGGTGGGCGACTGGAACGGCGACCGAATAGACACGCCCGGTGTCTACCGCAACGGCGTCTTTTTCCTGCGCAACACCAACAGCACCGGCCCCTCGGACCTGGCCTTCGCCTACGGCGCGCCGGGTGATGTCCCGCTCATCGGGGACTGGAACTACCTGCCCTGAGCGGCTGGCCGCGTCGCTTGGCGGTTCGGGGGCGAGGCGCCTATAATTGCGCCTGCGCATTGAGAACCTGGAGAGGACAAGCGAGACAGCGTGCTACAGCTATTGACAACCCTGGCCGCGCCGGCCACGCCCCTGGGCAGCCTGCTGGTGGAACTGAGTGAGATCGCCCAGTATCGTGGCCTCATCGCGAACCTTGTCTCGCGTGACCTGAAGGTGCGCTACAAGCGGTCGGCGCTCGGCTTCCTCTGGACGATGCTCAGCCCCCTGCTGATGATGGTCGTCACATCCGTGGTGTTCGCCAACCTGTTTCGCTTCGCCATCCAGAACTTCGCCATCTACTTCCTGACGGGCTTCCTGCTGTGGAACTTCTTTTCCCAGAGCAGCATGGCCGGCATGAATGTCATGCTCGGCTACTCCAGTATCCTGCGCCGCGTCTACGTCCCTAAGTCCATCTTCGTGCTGTCGGCGGTCCTGTCGGGGCTGATTAACCTCGGCCTGGCACTGCTGGTCCTGCTGCCCATCATGCTCGTCCTAGGCCAGCCGATTACCCTCCACCTCCTCTGGCTGCCGGTTCCCCTGCTGGCCGCGACCCTCTTCAGCCTGGGCGTATCGCTGCTCATCGCCGCGCTCGGCATCTTCTTTGCCGACGTCGGGCCGATGTACCAGATTCTCCTGACGGCCTGGATGTACCTGACGCCCATCATGTATCCCATTGACATCGTGCCGCCGAACTACCTGCCCCTGGTCTACGCCAACCCGATGTACTACATTACCGAGACCTTTCGCGCCGCGCTGTACTACGGGACCGCGCCCAACCCCCTCTTCGTCCTCTACAGCTACCTCGCCGCGCTGCTCGCCCTGGTCATTGGCTGGTGGGTCTTCTCGCGCGGCATGGACCGCTTCGTCTACTACCTCTAAGGCCAGGACAAGGGCATGGCTGTCGGTCGGTGGCTGGTGTACCTGGGCGCCCTGCTGAGTTGGCCCCTGCTGGCCGACTCGGCCTTCCGCGCCCTCTACCTCCTCCTGCGGCTGACCGCGCGCCGCTCGCCCGCTCCGCCCCCCGCCTCGCTCCCATCGGACCCGCCCCGCCTGGCCGTCGTCATCGCCGCCCACGACGAGGCCGAGGTCATCGGGGCGACGGTGCGCCGGGTGCGCCAAAGCCGCTATCCGGCCGACCGGTGCGCCGTCTTCGTGGTCGCCGATGCCTGCCGCGATGCGACGGCCGAGATCGCGGCCGCGGCAGGCGCGCAGGTCTGGGAGCGGCGGGCGGGCGGAGCGCGGGGCAAGGGCGCGGCCCTCGCCTGGTTCCTGCAGGCCGCCGGGGCCAGCCTGGACAGGTACGCCGCCCTGGTCATCCTGGACGCCGATACCCAACTGGGATCAACCGCCCTGGCGCGGCTGGCCGAGGGCCTGACCCGCGCGCCGGTCGTGCAGGGCTTTGTCCAACCCGTCCACGCCGACGGCGCCACCGTCGCCAGCCTGGCCGCGCTGTCCGAGATCCTATCCCAGGCCGTGGACGACACCGCCCGCGCAGGTCTCGGCTGGTCGGCGCCCCTGCGCGGCACCGGCATGGCCCTCCCGCCGCGCCTGCTGGCCGACCTGACCCCCCACCTCCACACCCGCATCGAGGATACCGAGCTGTCCCTGCTCCTGGCCCAGCGCGGAATCCCCGTCGCCTTCGCTCCCGACGCCGTCATTGGGGACCCCAAGCCCGCCGACGCCGGGCAGGCGGCGCGGCAGCGGGCGCGCTGGCTCCAGGGCCGCCTGGAGGTCTATCGTCACTACGGGCCGCTCCTGCTGCGTCTACTCCTGAGTGGTCGGCCAGGCGACGCCGCCCTGGTCCTGACGCTGGCCCTCCGCCCCAAGACGCTGGTTGTCGCGCTTAAGACGGCGCTGGGCTTGGGGCTGGCCCTGCTGTGGCCGGGCGGCCGGCGCCTGGGGAGGGGCCTGCTGGCGTCGGCGGCCATTGACCTGGCCTACTACCCGCTCGGCCTGGCCTGCCTGGACCAGCCGGGCGTCTACGCGCCCGCGCTCCTCCGCGCCCCGGTCTATGGCCTGCTGTGGCTGCGCGGGCTGTGGACCGCGCTGCGCTCGCGGGAGGCCTGGCTGAGCGCGCGGCGGAGGCCAGCGTGAAAATCCTGTTTCCCTACCTGGCGCGCTGGCGGTCGGCCAACTGGTCGCGCTACCACCAACTGCTGGGCGAACTCGCCCGCCAGGGCCACGAGGTCGTGGTGTTCGAGCCGCCGCCGCGTCCCTCGGCGGAGACCAACTACACCGAGCTGCCCGTCCCGCTGCCGCCCGGCCTCCAGGTCCGCGAGACGCCCATCCCGCCCGCCCTCTGGCAGCGGCCCCTGCCCCTGGACAAGCTCGTCAAGAAGGGGCTGCTGGCTGTGCTGTCGGGGCGCGGCGTGGCCCGCGCCGTGCGCGAGGAGAGGCCCGATGCTCTCCTGCTCTACAACATCCCCCAGGCCGGGCTGGTGGACCTGCCCACCCGCGTCGTCTTCGACATCGCCGACGACCTGGTGACGATGCTCGACTTTGAACTGGGGCCGCTGGCGGCCTGGGGCCCGCGTCAGGCCGGCCGGCGGCTGTACCGCCACATGCTCGACCGCGCCGCCGTCATCACCACCTGTTCGGCGGGCCTGCTGGCTGAGATGGGCCGCCCGGCCACCCTGGTCCCCAACGGCGTGGCCCGCGACGAAATCGCGCGGGCCGACGGCTCGGCCCCGCGCGGTCAGTTGCGCGGTCCGATTGTCGGCTTCCTCGGCGCGTTCGAGTACTTCGTCAACTTCGACCTGGTGCTGGACACGGCGGCGCGGCTGCCCGACCTGACCTTCCTGCTGGCGGGCGGCGGGCGCGCCTGGGCCGGGGTCAAGGCGCGGGCCGAGGCGGCCGGCCTTCACAACGTGGTCCTGCCCGGCGCGGTCCCCCACGCCGTTGGCCTGGACTATGTCGCCGCCATGGACGTGACGCTCATCCCGTTCAGCCGCGACCGGGTCAGCGACTTCGCCGTGCCCCTCAAGCTGTTCGAGTACATGGCGCTCGGCAAGCCCGTCGTCACCACCCCTGGCTCCGAAATCCAGCGTCTGGCTGGCCCCTACGTGACCGTGGTGGAGACGGTGGACGAGATGGTCGCGGCGGTCCAGCGCGACCTGGCGGGGGGGCCAGACGTGAGGGCGCGAGTGGCGGCCGGTCAGGCGCTGGTCCAGGCGCGCTACACGTGGGACCGCCTGGCCCAGACCTTTCTCCAGGCCCTGGCGGCGTCGTGAATTGGCGTAAGGAAAAGCCCGTGAGAGCGTATCGTCAGGGCCTGAATTGCGTTTCATACAGAAGATTAACCTCTTCCCCGTGAGAAGTCTGCCCTATGACCGTTTCCGCCCGCGTCTCGCCGCATAGCCCCGCGCCCGCGCTGCCCCTCCGCCTGTCCGAGCGGCGGACCCTGCTGGGTCTTGTGGACGCCGTCATGCTCGTCGCGTCGGTCGTCATCGCCCTGTGGCTCTGGACGCTGCGTGGCGACCTCCAGTTCTCGCTGGCCTTCCTGGCCGAGGAAGCGCAGTGGTTCTTCGTGCTCGGCGGGCTGTGGGCCGTCACCGCCGTCCTTTACAACTTCTACCGACCCGAAATCACGGCCAGCTTCACGGCGACGGCGCTCAGCCTGCTCCGCATCAACGCCACGATGCTGGTCCTCTACCTCCTCATCTACTTCGTCTCGCCCCCCACCTCCGTCAACCGCGTCGTCGTCCTCTTCTTTGGCGTGCTGTCGCTGGCGCTGGTGGGCGCGTGGCGTGCGGTGTACACGCTCGCGCTGCACGGCGCGTTTTTCGAGCAGCGCATCCTGATTCTCGGCGCCGGCACGCCGGGCCAGGTCATGGCCCATACCATCCACGACAACCTGGACAAGGCCTACCGCGTCGTCGGCTTCGTGGACGACGCCGCACCGCTAGGCGAACTGGTAGACGGCGCGCCGGTCCTGGGTGGGGCGGATAGTCTCGTGCGGCTGACCCAGCAGTACGGGGTGGCCGAGATTGTCCTTGCCCAGCCCGACCTGACCAGCGCAACAGTCTTCCAGGCGGTCCTCGATTGCCAGGAACAGGGGGTGCGCATCACGCCCATGGCCCTGCTCTACGAGAGCATCACCGGCCGCGTGCCCGTGGAGCATGTGGGCGACCAGTGGTACATCGCCCTGCCCCTGGACCATCACGGCCACAGCATGTTCTACAGCGGGGTGAAACGCGCCTTCGACCTGATCGGCGCGCTGGTCGGCCTGTGCCTGTATGGGCCGCTGCTGCCGTTCCTCGCCCTGGCGATTCGGCTCGACTCGCCCGGTCCGGTCTTCTACCGTCAGAAGCGCGTCGGCAAGGGCGGGCGGGTGTTCGAGGTCTACAAGCTGCGCACGATGATTCAGAACGCCGAGCCGGACCAGCCGGTCTGGGCGGCCATTGACGACCCACGGGTGACCCGCGTGGGCCGCCTCCTGCGCAAGACCCGCCTGGACGAGCTGCCCCAGTTGCTCAACATCCTGCTGGGTGACATGAGCTTTGTCGGGCCGCGCCCGGAGCGGCCGGAGATGGTCGCCGAGTTGGAGGCCCGCATCCCGTTCTATCGCGCCCGCCACTCGATCCGCCCCGGCGCCACGGGCTGGGCCTTTGTCAACAACGGCTACGCGCGCTCCGTGGAAGAGACGCTGCTCAAACTTCAGTATGATCTGTACTACATCAAGCATCAGTCGCCTGTCCTAGACCTGCTCATCATCCTTAAATCCATCGTCCTGGTGTTGACCATGCGCGGCGCGTAGGGTATGCTAGGCCTATGCTAACCCAGATCACCCCTAACCAGCGCAACCGCCCGCCGGACCCCAGGTCTGGGTAGTCGCGCTGTCTTTATCAGTCAGGCGCCGCCAGACCCACAAGGTCTGGCGGTTTTGTTTTGCTTGTGCATGGTTAACAGGAGGGATGAAGCGATGGACCTGGCAATTGTGGTACGGGGGGTCGTGTTGGGGTTCTCGATTGCCGCGCCCGTCGGCCCCATCGGTGTGCTGTGCATCCGCCGCACGCTGGCCGAGGGGCGACGGGTCGGCCTCGTGTCAGGGCTGGGGGCGGCCACGGCGGATACGGCGTATGGGCTGGTGGCCGCCTTCGGCCTGACCGCCGTCTCCGGCCTCCTCGTCAGCCAGACGGTCTGGCTGCGCGTGGTCGGCGGGCTATTTCTGCTCTACCTGGGGTTGCGGACGTTCCTGGCGCGGCCGAGCGACCGGGCGGCCACAACGAAGGGGCGGGGGCTGGTGGGGGCCTACGCCTCGACCCTGCTGCTGACGCTGACCAACCCGATGACCATTCTCTCGTTTGTCGCCATCTTCGCCGGGCTGGGGCTGGGGGACACAGGCGGGGACTACGGGGCGGCGACGCTCCTGGTGGCGGGCGTCTTTGTCGGCTCGGCGCTGTGGTGGCTGCTGCTCAGCGGCGGCGTCAGCCTCCTCCGCGGCCGCCTGACGCCCACGCGGCTGGCCTGGGTCAACCGTCTGGCGGGCCTGGTCATCCTGGCCTTCGGTGTGGTGACGCTGGCAAGCCTGCTGGCCCGCTAGCGCGTCCGCCAACGAGCAGCGTAGTGTTCGAGCCACAGGAAGACCTGGTTGAAGACGATGGCGAGCAGACCGCTGACAATGGCGCCCGCCACGATCTTGACCGGGTTGTCGGTGTTCAGGCCCTCGTGGAACAGAACGCCCAGCCCGCCCGCCGCGATCCAGGCGCCGATGGTGGCAATCGCCAGGATGGTGACGGTCGCCAGGCGGACCCCGGCGAGGATGATAGGGAAGGCCAGGGGCAGCTCGACCTGCCACAGAATCTGGGCCGGGTTCAGCCCCATCCCCCGCGCCGCCTCGATGATGGCCGGGTCCACGCCCCGCAAGCCCACCACGATGTTACGCACCAGGATGAACTGGACATAAAGCACGAGGGCGGCGACGAGGTTGCGCAGGCCGAGCCCGAGGGGGGGAATGAGCAGGGCCAGGAGGGCGAGACTGGGGATAGTGTAGATCAGGCCGAGGGCGCCCAGGACCGGGCCGTCCAGCCGCCGCTGCCGCGCGACGAGGATGCCGAGGGGGAAGGCGATGACCAGGGCCAGGGCCAGGGCCAGGCCGGTGATGACGAGGTGCTGCCGCAGCAGGTCCAGCACGCGCTGCGGGTTATTCAGGAGGTAGCTCATGGGCTGGGCGGGCCGGGCGGGACGGACTGGCCGGCCCGCGCGCGAATCGCCGCCAGGCTCAACTGGCCGACGACCTGACCGCCGTCTACCACGGGCAGGGCCTCCGCGCCGGTGCGGAGCAGGAGCGAGAGGCCGGTGCGTAGGTCGGTCTGCGGCGTGACACTCGCCGCGCCGTCCGGGCTGCCCGCCGCCCCAGGCGTCATCACTGCCGCGACACGCAACTGGCTGAGTTGACGTAACATATCGTTGGCGTCCACCAGGTCCCGCACAAAGTCGTCGGTGGGTCGCGCCAGGATGTTGAACGGCGTATCGTACTGGACGACGCGGCCCTCGCGCATGATGACGATGCGGTCGGCCAGCCGCAGCGCTTCCTCCACATCGTGGGTCACAAACAGCACCGTCTTGTGCAACTGCTGCTGGAGGGCGAGCAGCTCGTCCTGGAGGCGCGTCCGCGTGATGGCGTCAATCGCGCCAAACGGCTCGTCCATCAGGATGAGGTGGGGGTCGGCGGCCAGGGCGCGCGCCACGCCGACGCGCTGCTGCTGGCCGCCCGAGAGCTG
>CAZFUK010000140.1:0-10846 GCA_964522005.1 uncultured Anaerolineales bacterium
TTGCCTTCCACCAGGACTTCGACCGCCTGCCCCTCGTAGCGCGCGTTGATCTCGGCTCCCACCTCGTACTGCAAGTCGTTGAGCCGTTGGTGGCGGCGCTCCTTCTCCTCGACCGGCACATCGTCCGCCATGATCTTGGCCGACACCGTGCCGGGCCGGGGCGAGTATTTCGCCAGGTGGACCTTGTCCAGCTTCAGGTCAGCCAGCAGGTCCAGGGTGCCCTGGAAGTGCTCGTCGGTCTCGCCGCAGAAGCCGACGATGATGTCGGTATGCACGGCGACGTTGGGGATGGTGGCGCGAATCCGCTCGATGAGGCGGCGGTAGTCCTCGACGGTGTAGCCGCGCTTCATGCGCCGCAGCGTCTCATCGTGGCCCGCCTGGACCGGCACGTTGATGTGCTCCATGACCTTGGGCAACTCGGCCACCGTTTCGAGCAACTCCGGCGTCATGTAGTTGGGGTGCGAGGTCAGGAAGCGCACGCGCTCCAGTTCCTCGATCTCGTTGAGGCGGCGCAGCAGCCGGGGTAGGCCCTGGTAGTCGCCGTGGTCGTAGCCGTAGCGGTCCACAATCTGCCCCAGCAGCATGACTTCCTTGACCCCCTGCCGCGCCAGCGAACGCACCTCGCGCTCGATCTCGTCCAGCGGGCGGCTCCGCTCGCGGCCTCGGCGATAGGGGATGATGCAGAAGGTGCAGACATGGTCGCAGCCGTACATGATGGGCACGTTGGCGAGCACGCGGCCGCGGTCCTGGATCGGCAAGACCAGGTCCTCGTCCTGGGCCTGGTAGCGCGTCACCATCGTCGAGAGGTCGAACTCCTCGGCCGCCTTGTCCATCTCGCGGGCGCGCAGGAAGTCCACCAGCGGCCGCGTCTCCGACGGCCCCATGAACACATCCACCAGCGGCCAGGACTTGCGCAGGCTCTGCGCCTGCTTGTCGCTGTGCCCGACCAGGCACCCCATGACTGTGATGACCATGTCGGGCCGAGCCGCCTTGACCGGCTTGAGCGCGCCGAGCTTGCCGTAGACCTTGTCCTCGGCGCTCTGGCGCACCACGCACGTATTGAGCACCACGACGTCCGCCTCTTCGGCGCTGTCGGTGTAGGTATAGCCCAGCTTTTCCAACTCGGCGGCGACGCGCTGCGTGTCCGCCTCGTTCATCTGACAACCCCAGAATGTGGTATGATACCGCTTCACCTGTCTGCCGCTCCTCTAGCCGCTTGCAGCGGGCCAGACCGTCTTCCTCACCCACTGGAAGCCTAATTATAGCACATGGGACAGCCTGCTCGCAACCTAACCTCCGGCCCCCCTTCCCTGCGAAGGAAGGGGGAGGGGGGTGCGGACGCGGGAACCGCGCCCCTACTCCCCTCCCTTTCTAGGGGAGGGGCCGGGGGAGGGGTTCGGCTCCCCCTGCCGCAGATAGGCGTCCGTGCCCTGGATCCAGTCCTCGCGCGGCGGCGAGAAGATGTCGTAGGCGACCAGGTCTTCCAGCGCCAGCGCGCTGTGGACGACGTGGGGCGGGATGAAGAGCATGTCGTTGGGGCCGACGATGCGCGTCTGGCCGTCAATCTCAAACCGCCAGCGTCCGCTGACCACGAAGGTCAACTGCTCGTTGTGGTGCGAGTGCGCAGGCACCAGGCAGCCCTGCTTGACCTCCATCCAGGCGATCATCAGGCCGCCTTCCCAGGCCAGCTTGCGCACAAACCGGTCGTTGACCTGCTCGGCCGGTATCTCGTCCCAGTTGAACTGCTTGAGCATGGCGTTTCTCCTATGCGGTCTGCCGTGTGGCAGACCTGACAGGTTTTGAAAACCTGTCAGGTCTCATCAAGTGCGAGCTAGTTCTCATCCTCCGCTTTCGCCTCCGTCACCGGGAACGCGTACCGCCGCAGCAAGCCGGGCAAGTCCGCCACCAACTGCTGCTTGGTCACGACCCGCGTCGCCCCCTGCGCCTGCGCCGCCCGCCGCGTCTCGACATCCACATGCGGGCCATAGGCGAGCACCGGCACGTCGGGTCGCGCCGCCCGCACCTGGGCCAGCGCCTGCGCCCACGGCTGCGCCCAGAGGGCCAGGTCCAGCACGACCAGCCGCAGGTCGGCGTCGGCCAGGGTCGCCGCCAGCTTCGGGCCAGGGCCGTTGACCGTCTCCAGGCCCACGGCGCGGGCCGCGTTTTCCAGTTGTACGCTAAAGAACAGGTCATCCACCAGCAGCAGCGTCTTCGGCATGGGCGCCTCGTGTTTGCCCGCAGGTCTGGCCTTGTATAAGATAGAGAGACGGCGGGAAATCTTATGCCAGAATCCGCCGACGTGCAACACACAGCCGCCCGCATCAGGTGATGCAGGCCGCTGCCACTTGGAGCCATTATGACGCTACCCTTTGGCGAAATCACCCCCCGCGAGTACCAGGCCCTGCGCGAGGCGGGCCAGGCGCCGCGCCTGATTGACGTGCGTGAACCGCACGAGTACCAGTTTGTCCGCATCGAGGGGGCGGAACTCAAGCCCCTCAGCCAAATTCAGCAGTGGTGGCAGAGCCTCGACCCTGACGAGGAGTATGTCTTCCAGTGCCACAGCGGCTACCGCTCGGCTCAGGTGTGCATGATGCTCAGCCGCGCCGGCTTCACCAAGCTCAGGAACCTGACCGGCGGCATTGACCGCTGGGCCGTCGAAGTGGACCCCACGCTGCGCCGCTACTAACGCTCCTGGGCTTGGAGAACCAGCGGCAGGTACACCTGGCGTAGCTGCGCGGCGACGTAGAGGGTCACGGGGATGATGACCGGTGAGTTCGCCACGTTCTGGCCCGCGTTCGCCGTCACCACAATCTGGGCGGGGTATTGGCCGGCGGGCAGGCCCAGGGTTTGCAGGTAGATGGGTAACTCAACTGGTTCGGCGGGCACGCTCGGCGCGACACCCTCCGTCGTTCCCAGCACGAGCCAGCCGACAGTCGGGCTGATGCTGGCCGTCCAGGCGATGGGCGCGCCGCTGCTGGCGAGGCCGACGGTGATGGACTGACGGGTGTCCTGGCCCGCCTGGGCCAGGAAGCTGACATCCTGGGCCGTGACGAGTAAGAGCGTTGGTTCCTGTGCCTGACCAGACGGTGTAGGACCGAGGGCGGCTGCCAGGGCCAGGATGAGGGCGAGGAGTGAAGGCCAGAACAAACGCATGCGTGCTCCTTTAATGGCAAGTTATCAATGGTAACCTGGTGGTAACTCTATGGGGGAACCGGGGGTAAACGGAAGGCGTTAGCTTGTTAGTAACACAAGCTACCGAGGGTCTATGCGACGCTTTCTTTGTCTGATGCTAATGCTGGTGTTGTTGAGCAGCGGGGCGCCCGCCTACGCCGACGGCTGGACGGCCTGGGGGCAGGGGCAGAGCTTCGCCGTGCTCGCTGTCACGCCGGATGGAAGCACGATGTATGCCGGGGGCAGCGCGTGGCTCGGCCGCTCCGCCGACGGCGGCGCGACCTGGCAGGCGCTGCCCATGCCGGGCGACGTCACCGACGTGCGCGCCGTGGCGGTGGATCCCGTGACGCCGCAGACGGTCTACCTGGCGGCGGGTCCGACGCGGCCCTCGGCGCTCTACCGTAGCCAGGACGCGGGCGCGTCCTGGCAGACCGTGCACGAGGCCAACCAGGGCACTATCAGCGCCCTGACCGTCGCGTCGCAACCGGCGCACCGCGTCGTCATCGGCACGGGCGGGTTTCCATCGAGCGGGATGGCGGTCCTGCTGAGCGATGATGGGGGGCAAAGCTGGCGCGAGGTCTGGAGCGGCACCTCCATGATGGGCGCGGGGTCGGTGACCAGTCTGGCCGCGCCGGCCAATGCCGTGCTGGCCGGTCTCCTGACCTACCACGGCGGCGGTATCGTCATCCCCGATGGGGTAGCCGGCGGCTGGTCCCTCGGCCAGAAGTACGGCCCCATCACCGGCTTCGCCGCTCCGGGCCAGTTGGCGCTCGGTCCGCGCCCTGGCGTGCTCTACGCCCTCTGGCAGGCCAACGGTCCCTTTGTGCTCGCCTCACTGCGCAAGACGACGGACAGCGGCCAGACCTGGCAGGACATCACCCCGCCCCTGGCCGGGAAATCTGGGCAGCAGGTGAGTCAGGCTGGTTCACCGGCTCCGTATCTGACCGCGCTGGCGGTGGACCCTCAGCAGGCCGGCCACCTGTTCGCGGCGGGCAAGTGGTGCGACAGGCCGAGCGATTCCAGGTGCCCCCAGGATGGGTGGCGGGTGGTTGTCCAGGAGAGCCGCGACGACGGCGCGACGTGGCAGGCCGTCGGCAATCCCCTGCCGGTCCAGGACGTCAAGGCCCTCGTCTACAGCCCGGCCCGCGCGGCCCTGGTCGCCGCCACGGACCGGGGGCTATGGCGCTACTCACTCGGCGTCAGCGCGGCGAGTAGCAGTCCCGTTGCGCCCTGGTTCCAGCGCTATTACGACGCCTACGACGGGCTGCGGCTGCTCGGCCAACCCCTCGCCGCGCCCACGACCGTAGACGGCTGGCCCGCGCAACTGTTCGAGAAGGGCCGCGTCGAGGACCACTCGGCGGTGGAACGGGACCCGGCCTGGAAGTTTATGTATGGCTTGCTGGTGGATGAGTTGGTACAGGCGCGCAGCCCGCTGCCCGTCGGCGGCGACCGCTCAACCCTGAGCTACGCCGACCTGGCCGACGCCGCGTCCGAGGCGTACCGTCTGCCACCGCCGACCGGCCTGACGCGCGGAACCTACACGCTCGTCAACGGGAGCGTCTTCGTGCCCCTGGACCCGAAGCTGGACGCTGCGCCCGGCCACACCGTCCCGCCGGTCTTCTGGAGCTACATCAACCGCGCCGACCTGTTCCCCGGCGGCTGGCTGCACGACGTGGGCCTGCCCATCACCGAGCCGTTGACGGCCACCGTAGACAAGGGCGACACCGTGGGCCGCCGTATCACGGTCCAGGCGTTCCAGCGCACCGTCCTGACCTACGACCCCCTCAACCCACCGGAGTGGCGCGTCGAACGCGCCAACGTCGGCCGCGACTATACCTCGGCTGGCCTGGATCGAAGGTAAACTCAGCGACAAGAAGCAAACCAAGCCGTCCCCGCTGTCGGGGGCGGCTTACTTTGTTGGCCTGCTCTCAAACTCAACCAGGCGGCGGCTGGACTGGCGCCCCGTTCAACTAGGCGCGAACTGCTCGGCCTCGGTGTCGGTGAGACGCTCGACCTCCTCGAGCAGGCGGCGTACCTGGCCGTCCATCGCGGTCACCCGCCGCTGCTCAATCAGGGCCGCCATGTCCGCCACGGTGGGGGTCTGGAACAGGTCACGCTGGGCGACCTCGACATCAAACAACCGGCACGCCCGCGCGACGATCTGAGAGGCCAGCAGCGAGTCGCCGCCCAGGTCGAGGAAGGGGTCATGGATACCGACCGCGTCCAGCGCCAGCACGTCCGTCCACAGGTCCGCCAGGGCGCGTTCGATGGGGGTTATAGGCGGCGCGAACGGGACGGCGAGGGCGGGCCGGCCCTGGCCCGGCGTTGGCAGACCCTGACGGTCCACCTTGCCGGTGTTGGTCAGGGGCAACGCGTCGAGCAAGATGAACGTCGAGGGCAGCATGTAGTCAGGCAGTGTCTCGGCTAGCGCGGCGCGCAGGCCGCTGGCCGTCACTGATGGCTGAGCCGGGACGACGTAGGCTACCAGGCGGCTATCGCCTGTCGGGCCAGGCAGGGCAGCCACTGCGGCCTGCTTGACCGAAGGCAGACCAAGCAAGGTACTCTCAATGATGGGCAGACCGACGCGATAGCCGCGAATCTTGACTTGAGCGTCGGCGCGGCCGATGAATTCCAGCATCCCGTCGGGTCGCACCCGACCGAGGTCACCGGTGCGGTAGAGCCGTAGGTCTGGCGAGCCGGGAACAGGGGCGAAGCGGCTGTCGGTAAGGTCAGGTTTGCGCCAGTAGCCGGGCGACACCATCCGACTGATGGCGACGATCTCGCCGGGTTGTCCCGGTTCGACCGGCAGCCCCTGCTCGTCCACGATCCGCACTGTCACGCCTGGGGGCGGGGCGCCCACTGGCACAATGTCCTCCGTCAGCGCAGTCGTTACGGGAAATACAAATGTCGTGATGGCAGGCACCTCGCTGGACCCATAGACAATGCGAACGCGGCAAGTCGGCGCTACGTGGAGGCGAAGGCGTTCAACATCCGCGCGGTACAGGGGTTCACCTGAGGCGTGGACCAGACTCAGGGCGGGAAAGCGCTGGCCGGGTTTCAAGACGTTCAGGAATTGGCGCAGCAGCGATGCGTTCATGCGGATGTAGGTGATAGCGTGATGTTGCAGCCAGGCGGGGAGGGTCGCTACACCGTGCTGCTTGAGGTCGAACAGGTACAGGGTGCGACCGTTGAGCAGGGCGCGGAAGCAGCTATAGAGACCCATCGCAAAGTTGAGCGAGGTCAGTTGGCTCAGCCGCTCGCCTTCGCCCCGGTCAGGATTGTCCTCGGTCACGAACACACGCAGTAGGGTGGTGCGGTGGGTGCGAATGACTCCTTTTGGTTCGCCCGTCGAACCTGATGTAAAGATGAGACTCATAGGGGCGTCGGAGTCAACATCCAGCGCGAGGTTTTCATCAGCCGGGGTGGCGAGTAAACTTTCGACCGTCAGGATATGAACGCCCTCGGCGTGCAGCGCCTTCGCTCTCGCCTCATGCGGGTGGTCAACGGTCAACCAACCGGATTGCACATCGTCAAGTATGAGGCGCAGGCGAGCGTCCGGCGCGTCCGAGTCCAGAATGACGAAGAACTTGCCCGCCTTGAGGATGCCCAACACGGCAGCCATCATGGGCGCTTCGCTGTCCATCAAGAGGGCGACTGGCTCGCTATGCGTCGTCGCCAGGGCAAGGAGGCCGTGCGCGACTCGATTCGCCTGGCGGTTCAACTCGGCGTACGTCCAGGTCGTGGTCTCCGTCACCAGAGCCAGGCGGTCAGGATAGGTCGCAACGACCTGCTCAAAGCAGGCCGGCACCGAGGCTGGTATTGCGGGTAGCGTCATGCTGATTCGCCCAATGGCATCAGGAGTAGATGCCAGCAGCGATGAGCAGTTGGCGCTCTACCAGGCGATCAGGGTGGTTAAAGCGCAAGAGATTGGCAGTGACACGACCAATAGAGGTGAGCGCCACGATTTGTGGTCCCTCCAATTGAAAGTGGTCTTCCCAGAACTGAGTGCGAGGATTGAACAGGGGCATCAGTTCACCTGTATCGGGGTCAAGCGAACCAATATCGCTGCCCTTCGCGTTATTGCAGAACGGGCAGGCCAAGGCCAGATTGCTCTCAATGGAGAGACCTCCATGCTTCCGAGCGATGATATGTTCGATCTCGAAGGTGAGGAACGAAGCGGCCTGTGGATAACGACAGTACTCGCACCGACCTTGGGCGCGAGCCGTCACAATCTCACGTAGCGCGGTAGGAACGTAGTCGCTCACGATTGTTGGGCGAGACGCCGATAGGCGTGACCTTTCGCCATCCGAACGAGATGCTCCAGCAGCAGGTAGCGTTCCAGTTCAGCGGCCTCTTCGGCCATAAGTTGCCCCTGCTGGCTGCGGGCGAGCAGGTCTGTGACACGGGCTTGTAACTCTGAGGATGGGCGTAATGCAAGTATCTGTTCTGGTATAGGCTGGCTGGCTAAGACCTCAATGATCGTTTGCTCGTCCTGGGTCGTAGAGGTAGTGTCGGCCAGCACTTCCCGTAGGCCGCGCTCTAACACCTCGGGCAAACGATCTTGAACCCGCTGAAGTTCCTGGCCCAGCTTGTCCGACACCTGAAGCTTAATCTCCATCATCTTCTGCCGTGCCTCCTGGTGAGGGCAATTATAACATACGCCGTGGAGGCGTGCTAGTGAGCAGGATTATTCCTCTTGCGCCAGGGCCACCAGGTCCTCGGTCACGCTCACCAGCGTGGCGTCGTCGAGACGAGCGCCGGCCAGATGAGCGCCTGCCAGCTTCGGCCACCACAGCGTCGCGCCGCGCAAGTCCGCCCCCGCCAGGTTCGCCCCCCGCAGGTCCGGCGCCAGCAGCCTGGCGCCGCGCAGGTCCGCCCCCTGCAAGTCGGCCCCGGCCAGATTGGTCTCCTGGAGGGTGGCCCCGGCGAAGCACGCCCCCGCCGCCTTGACGCGGCTCAGGTCAGCCTCCCGCAGGTGCGCGCCCGTCAGGTCGGCCTCGGTCAGGTCGGCGTCAGGCAGCCGCGCGCCGGTCAGTTGCGCCCGGTCCAGCCGCGCCCCGCGCAGGTTGGCGCGTTCCAGCCCGGCCCCTCGGAAGTTGGCGCTGGACAGGCTGGCCCCCGCTAGGTTGATCTCGGCCAGTTGCGCTTCGCGGAAGGTCGCCACCGTCAGGTCGGCCCCGGCCAGGTCTACGCGGCGCAGGTCGCCCCGCGTCAACTGAGCCGCCCGCAGGCTGTCTTGACGCCCCCGCCCCGCGTACATTCGCGCCCTCAGCAGGTCCGCCTGGTTGTAGACTTCAGACATGTTGCTCCCTAGGCCGAGACCTGACAGGTTTTAGAAACCTGTCAGGTCTGCCTGCCGTTTAACTTAGCGATAGCCTAAACTCGTCAGTCGAGACCTGACAGATCTCTAAAACCTGTCGGGTCTGCCTGCCGCTTGACTTGACAATAGGCTAAACTCGTCTGTCTAGACCTGACAGGTTTTTAGAAACCTGTCGGGTCTGCCTACCGCTTGACTTGACAATAGGCTAAACTCGTGCTATCGTGACAACCCATCTGCTCATCTCTTGGACTCGTTGGCCTTGTCCATGCCGACAGGCTGCGACGAAGGCCCTGTTTCAGTCCGCCCTGTCGAGGAGACGAGAACCATGGGTAAAAGACTGTACATCGGCAATCTGCCCTACCGCACCACGGAGGATGAACTGCGCGGCCTGTTCGGCCAGGCAGGTGAGGTGGTAGACGTGGCGATCCCCATCGAGCGCGAGACGGGTCGCCCGCGCGGCTTCGCGTTTGTGGAGATGGCCGACGACACGGCCGCCACGCAGGCCATCCAACGCTTTAACGGCTATGTCCTGCTCGGCCGCGAGCTGCGGGTCAACGAGTCGCAGCCTCGGCCCAGCATGGGCGGCGGGCACAACGGCGGCCGCGATGGGCGTGGGGGTCGCGGTGGGTGGGGGCGGGACGAAGGCTAGCCGGCTAGCGTTGGGCGACGCCGACCGCGTTGTCGGACTGGAGGTCGTTCTGGCCGGGCACCCGCCACGGTGCGGCGATGCGCGTTGGGTCACCCTGGCGCGTCAGCGTCCCCTTGTAGTCCACCCCATACGTACCCACCTGCCAGCCTGAAATGAAGAACGGGATACTCTGGGGGCCGTTGGACGCGATCCAGACGCCGTTGTAGCGGCGGGCCAGGTGGACATGGGTGCCACTGCTCCAGCCGCCCTCACACGAGGGGTGGCCCAGGGGGGTGCCTGCCCTCGCCATCACGCCCGCTTCGATGCTGTCCTGGCGGGCGATGTGGTTGTAGATGAGCAGCCAGCCCGTCTCCAGGTGGCCGTCGCCGTCCAGGTCCTGCATTACCTCGCCATAGTCGGACACCACAATTGGCCCGTTGGCGGCGGCGCGCACCCACCAGGCCGACGCATCCCAGCAGCCGCTCTTGTCCTCGGTCGTGCCGGGCGCGAAGTCAATGGCGCCCCACGCCGACCCCGCGCCCCAGCCGCCGTGCGGCGCGCCGGTGTACCACCACGTCTCACCCGCCGCCCACGGCATCTTGAGGGCGGGCGCCTTCAACCCGTCCGGCACCAGCGGCTCATAGGCCCGCCGCCAAGGGTCGCCAAAAAGCCGCCGGTAGACCTGCATGAAGGGGCCGTCAGGGGCGCGCTGGCCGTCCCACTCGGCCTGCTTCGACATGCGGGCCAGGAAGTAGGACAGGCCATAGGTGCCCTGGTTCAACCCGTCGGGTCCCTTCGCCCGCCAGCTGTCCAGGAAGAGCACCTGGACATAGTTGCGCTGCGTCGCGGCGTAGTAGCCCGCGTTCATGTAGTTCGCCACCCACTCCAACTGTTTGTACAACCCCTTGGCCCACGCGGCCTGCATGCCAAAGGCGTAGTCGCGTTCCAGCGGCGGCACCTCGTCCTTGGTCAGCCAGCCGCCCTTCCATTCGAGCAGGGCGATGAGCAGGCGCGGGTGAACCGAGTAGCGCCGCGCGATGAGGTCAATGATGTCCGGCCCGTCGCGGTCTACGTTGTCCACTTTCTCGACGTGGCGCTTCAGGTAGCCGGGGAAGGCCTCGATGTAGGCGCGGCTATCGAACCCCGTCGCCGTCGGCCCATTGACAAACTCGCTGTCGGGGATGAGCCACTCGGGCGGGTGCTGAGCCGGGCGAGCGGCCATCGGTCCCGCCAGTTCGAGGCGCACGGCCTCTGGCGGGCCAGGGGGCGTGGGGGTGACGGTCGGTAAGGGGGTCGTGGTGGACGGGGGCGGGGCTGTCGGCGTGGCTGAGGCGGGCAGGGTGGGCGTCACAGTGGGTGTGCGCGTCGGGCGCGGCAGCCACTCGCGCCGCCAATGCAGGCGGTCGTCGGCGTCCATGCCCACCGTCTCACTCGGCCCGTCGGCCTGGAGCCGAAGCGCCCCCAGGTGAAAGCCGAACACGCATAGCAGACCGATTACCACGAGACTGACCCGCAGCCATCTGCTCTTGTTCACGACACCCTCGATCTAGCCCGTTTCGTCAGGGAAACACGCGGCTCACCCGTCTCAGAGCCGCTCGATGATCGCCTCGGTCATGGCCTCGGTCCCCACGACCGCCTCGCCGGGCCGCGCCAGGTCCGGCGTCCGCAGCCCCGCCGCCAGCGCCGCGTCCACCGCGCGCTCGACGGCGTGGGCCTCGGCGGTCAGA
>CAZFUK010000141.1:0-10812 GCA_964522005.1 uncultured Anaerolineales bacterium
CCGTCGGGATGATGGGCGGCGTGGTCGGCAGGGGTGGAATGGCCGTCGGGATGATAGGCGGGGTGGTTGGCGCCACCGGCGGCACAGGCGGCAGCGTCGGAACCTCAGTCGGGATGATAGGCGGCACGGATGGCAGGGCGGTGGGCACAATGGCTGGGATGGTGGGCAGTGCGGTAGGCGCTACCGGCGGTACAGACGGCAGGGTCGGGATCTCGGTCGGGACGAGCGGCGCTGCCGGCGGGACGACCGTGGCGATGACCGGGGGCACGGTCGGGAGCGGCGGGCCACCAGGCAATACAGTCACGACGACTGTCGGCTCCAGAAGGTCGCCGGTTTGCGTCTCTGGCGGCCGGGCTGTGGCGGGCGGCGTAGCGGCCGGCGGCAGGGTGACATCCACCGGGACGCGGGCGTCGTTCACAGGCGTGGGCGCTGTCGGTCCTTCGCTGACGGGGGCGGGCGTCGCGGCAGGGGCGCCGCTACCAGGTGTCGCGGTGGGGGCCGTCGAGCCTGGCCCAGTGGGTGAGGGCGGCGCCACCAGGCCACCCAGGCCAATGGTCGGGGTTGGCGGTGGCGTCGTCGCCGCAGGGGGCGGGGTGGCGGGCGCTGAGGGTGACAGGGGCGTCTCGCCGAGTAGCGCGGGCAGGGCCGACGTGATGACCGGCGGCAGGGTGAGGCTACCCAGAACAGTTTCGACCGGCTCGCCCGCTACGATGCGCTCGACGGTTGAGGCAGGGGCCGCCCCGGCGCCGGCGGTCAGGCTGAGCAGCAGGGTCAACTCCCGCCAGCCCACGCCCCGCGCCTGGGCTACTCGCAGCCGTTCAGGGTCCACCCCAAACGCCTGACCCAGGGCCGATGCCGGATCGGCCGCCTCAGTCTGCTGCTCGGCCAGCATGAGGGCCGCCTGGTAGTCGGCCAGGGCCTGGGCCGCTCGCGCCGAATCGCCGCGTTCCGCCAGACGCCGCACTTCGTCCAGGCGGGTCTGCACCAGGGCTAGCCGCGCCTCGACCTCCTGGAGCGGCGGCCGGGGGAGGGCGAGCCAGACCGTCTCGCCGGCGCGCTTCAGGGGATAGAAGGGGTCGCCCGGCAGGCTTCCTGCCGCCGCGCTCAGCGTGCCTACACTCAGCAGTGTGACCAGAAGTAGGGCGGCGGCCAGGGCGGGCCACCAGACGCGCAGGCGTCGGCGCGGGGCCCGTTCAGGCCGCGCCGCGTGCCCGTTGTTGAGCGAGGGAACGACGGTCAGGGGAGGCGCGGGGCGCGAGTGGCCGTTAGGGACGACCGCAGAGGACGAGCCGGCCCCATTCGTGCCCATATGCGGCAGGAGCGCCGCAGGACGGCTTGTCTCGCCCGCCTGGATACGGCGCACGAGGCGCGCCGGGCTGTCGGCCAGGAACTCGGGGCGCGGAGCGGGGAGGTCCACGGCGCGCAAACCGCCGGCGGCCCGCAGCAGGGGCGTCAATTCGGCCGCGTGCTGCGGGTAGAGCGCGAGACACTCGTCTACACTCGCCCCGGCTTCGAGCCGCGCGAGGCACTCGTCCAGGATGGGCAGGACATCGTCGCGCATAGTCACGACCGCCTCCCCATCGGACTCGTTCTCTCCAGCAGCTTCGCCAGGGCGACCAAGGCCCGATGCTGCATGACGCGCACAGCCCCCTCAGTCCTGCCGAGAATACGCGCCACCTCGGCGTGGCTCACCCCTTCCACAAAGCGGAGGTGCAGCACTTGCTGCTGCTCGGCGGGCAACTGCGCGACCGCCTCCCGCACCTGCGCCTGCTCCTCGCCCAGGCTGACCCGCTCGACCGGCTCCGGGCCATCGACCGGCAGCGCCTCCTCCAACTCAACGTGGGGGTGGCGGGTGCGGTAGTAGTCAATGACCGTGTTGGCGGCGATGCGAAACAGCCAGGCCGCCCACGGCTGCTCCTTCAGACGGTAGTCAGGCAGGGCTTCCCAGGCTTTCAGGAAGATCGTCTCGGTCAAGTCCTCCGCCTCGTGCGGGTCACTGACGCGATACAGCACGTAGCGATACACCCGTTCCAGGTGCTCGCGGTAGAGGACCCCGAACGCCTCGGCATCTCCCTGGACCGCCCTTTCCAGGAGGTCGGTTTGTGAGGTTGCCCCTCGAACAAGCATGGCTCTCCGTCACACCCCCGTGTGCCTTGCTTGTCCTTCAGCAGGAACGATGCCGGGGTCAAAACGTTACACTGGAGATACCCGTCCTCCGAATCAAATGGCGGGGCCGAGCGCCACGTCCGGGCGTCTCGACCCCGCCGATGAAGGGAGGTTATTCGGGCTAACCGGCGTCGTCTTCGTCGCGGGGCGGCTTCGCGCGGGGAGAGAGGTTGATGGTGCGCTGGTCGGCCTCTTCCTCCTGCCCCTCGTCCAGCACGGCCTGCTCGGCCTGGTTGGCCGGCATGGGGGTGATTTCGAGGCAGAGGTACTGGAAAGGCGGATAGGGGCCGCCTTCGCCAAACACGGCGTCTACCACCTCGGCCTGCAGGTGGATGAAGCGGGTGTCCAGTTCGACCACCCGCCCCAGCCGGCTGACGTCGAAGGCCGGCTTCACGTAGTCGGTGGACATCGAGGCGATGAGTTGGCGGGCGGTCGGGTCCTGCGAGGCGGCGTGGCTGACCAGGACGGCGACCCGGGTGCGCGGCTCGTGGCGGTCGAACAGGCGCAACTCCAGGGCCGAGGGCGGCTCGCCGGGGGTGCGACCCAGAATCTCGGCCGCCCGCAACTCCACCTGCCCCACCATGTCCTTGTTCGCGTCCTTGATGCGAATCTCGGTGCGGTCCGGACCATCCGCGCTATACGAGATGCGGGTCAACTGGTTGAGGGAGACATAGACGACGGGTTGGTCATCCGTCTCGCCGGCGTCTTGGCGGCGGCCGGTGTCGTTGGTAGCCGCCTCGGCGGTGTCATCCGCCCGCCCGGACCAGCGCATCAGGCGGTCAAGCCGCCAGCGGACGGTGGCCCACGCCAGCAGCGCGACGATGACGAGGGCCAGCACCAACCCGACGAGCCACCCCAGGCGGAGACCGCCCAGCAGGCCGCGGACTTGATCGCCCAGGCCGGCCGAGGGTTGGGCCGTGGGCGCGGCGGTCGTCTTGGGGGCGGCGGTGGGCTGCGCGGCGGTGCGCAGCAAGTCGCGGCGGACGACGTTGGCGAGGTTGCGCAGGCGGGCGGCCTGGGCCGTCAGTCCGAACTCGTCCGAGCGGCGGGCCAGGTCGTCTAGCTCGCGGCTGGCCTCGTTCAGGTCAAACCCATCGAGCCGCTGCTGGACCACGGCCACGTTGCCGTTCTGGGCATAGGAGTCGGCCACCAGCGCCAGGTAGTCCTGGCGGGAGACGGCTTCCAGTTGGGCGGGATGGGGGCCGCCGAAGCCTGACGGCCAGAGCCACCAGCCGATCACGAACCAGCCGATGACCAGGCCGAGCAGGAACAGGGCCGGGCCGCCCCAGGAGGAAATCAGGCGGTTGTTCATACAGAGAGTACCATGTCCGACAACTGCTTGGGCGACTGGGTGAGGGGAACGGCGCGGTCCTGTTCAATCACCGTCAGGTCTTCGACGCGGACGCCGCCCCAGTCAGGCAGGTAGACGCCGGGCTCGATGGTCAGCGTCATCCCCGCCAGCAGCGGTTCGCCTTTGGTCTTGCGCGCGGCCGGCGCTTCGTGGATGTTCAACCCGACGCCGTGGCCCAACCCGTGCCCAAAATACTCGCCGTAGCCCGCCGCCTCAATGATGCCCCGCCCCGTGTTGTCCACCACCTGGCTGGACAGGTCGGCGCGGGCGATGTCCTCGGCGGCCTGGTGGGCCTGGAGGACCAGGGAGTAAATCTCCTCGAAGCGGGCGTCGGCCTGGCCCAGAATCACGGTACGCGTCATGTCCGAGTAGTAGCCGTCCACGATGCAGCCCATGTCAATGACAATCGGCTCGCCGCGCTGGAGGACGCGGTCGGTGGGGCGGGCGTGGGGCAGGGCGGCGTGGGGGCCGCTGGCGACGATGTGCCCGGCCGGCCAGCCCACCGCGCCGCGTTCGCGGAAGAACTTCTCAATCTCCCAGGCCACCTGGGCCTCGGTCATCCCCGGCCGCATCCACCCGCACAGGTGGGCGAAGGCTTCGTCGGTCAGCCGCACCGCCTGGCGCATCGTCTCGATTTCCGCTGGCTCCTTGACCGCCCGCAGCCCCTCGACCAGGCCGAGCGTCGCCACCCACTCGATGCCCCCGGTCTTCTCGACCCAGTCGCTGTACGCCGCCACGGTCAGGGAGGCCGCCTCAAACCCGACCCGCCGCGCCCCGGCCTGGCCCAACATCCGCGTCAGGTTCTCCACGAACTCATAGCCGACGCGCTCCAACTGGTAGTCAGGCGCTTGTTGGCCGACCTGCTCGTAGTAGCGCGAGTCGGTGGCGAACAGGGCGGCGCTCTGGCTGACGATGAGGTGGCCGGCCGAGCCGGTGAACCCGCTCAGGTAGCGGCGGTTCAAGGGGTCACTGACGACCAGGGCGTCCAGGCCCTCCTGGGCGAGGCGCTGGCGGAGGTTGGCGATGCGGTGGGCAACGGACATAAGGCTCCTCACTCAACCAGGGTGACTACCGTATCCTTCAAGGATAGTGACAAATTCGGCAGGACGGCAGATGATTGTCCCGCCATATTCCTTCAGCACGAGTACGTCTTTGTCCTCGGACACCAGGTAATCGGCCCCCGCCGCTTTCGCACAGGCCAGCAGCATGTCATCTTGCGGGTCGCGTGAGACCGGCGGAATGTCTTCGGGTTCAACCAACTCTGCCCGCTCAAAGAAGCCCATGATCGTGGCGTAGTCGAGTTGGGCCACACGGGGCGACTTCGCCTGTAACTCAGGCCGGCTCAGGACGGTCAGCACCTCGAAGATGAGCGCCTGCGAGGTAATCAGGCTGTACCGATCTGTAAACTCCCCCAATAGTCGTCCGGATGGGGAACGGGAATTCAGAATAGCGCGCAAAAAGACATTGGTATCAAGGACGGCGCGCAGCATAGCTTTCCGACCGGACTTCATCAACGACAGTGTCAATCAGGGTGTCCAGTTCGTCAGCGTCCATACTCTCCAGGTCCGCGCGAACTGGAGCGAAGTAGTCATATAATTCCCTGGCCCAGGCCGAGCCATGAGCAGGCCGGGTAACAACTGGGGCAATTTCAATCCGATCGTCCCGCAGTGTCACCTGGAGCAGAGTGTCATCCTCGATGCCGAGCTTGCGGCGAAACTCGATGGGGATCGTAATCTGACCACGGCGGACCGGACGCACAACCCGAGTCGGAGCCGCTTCTGCCATAGCTACCTCCAGAATGTGGAAATTCCACATTCTATTATAGCCGCTTATACCTGCCTGTCAATCGAAAGTCCGACGTGTGTTACTGGCGTGTGGGTCGCGGCTTGGGTAGGCCCGCGCCGTAGAGGGCCGCGCCGTTGACGACGTAGACCCGCCCCGCCTTCTCATCCACAAACACGGCGCGCGGATCGTCCAGCCCCTTGTCGTCGGGCGCCTGCAACTGGCGCAGGAAATTGCCGTCCTTGTTGATCTCGACCACGCGACCCGTCTCCACCACGTAGAGCGACTGGCCTTCCTGGCTCACGAACAGGGCGCGGGGGTTGCTCAGCTTTGGCTCCAGCCCCTTGACCTCGAACTTGTCCTCCTTGCCCGCGCTGAAGCGCCGCACCCGCCCGTCGCCCATCAGCAAATAGATCGAGCCGTCAATCGCCATGTCCACCACGCCCTTCAGGTCGGCCTGGTCGGTCATCCACTGGGTGGGCGCATTGTTGTAGGCGTCGCCAGCGCTCGGTGTGTAGCGCAGAATCTGGCCCCGGTCGGCCTGGACCAGGTAGAAGTTGCCGCCGTAGGTGTCGGCGATGAGCGGGTTCTGCCAGTCGCGGCTGCCGCCGACCGGGATGGCCGTCTTGGTACCCGTCGCGCTGACCGCCCACAGCACCCCGTCGCGGCCCAGCGCGGCCACATCCTCGGCTGTGCGTGCCCCGCCGCTGCGCAGCCAGAGCAGGTCGGCCAGGTCGCCCACCGACTTGCCGCTCACCGTCTCGCCCGCCTTGAGCACCGTCTCCGGCGCGGCGCCGGCCTCGCCTAGGCGCACGCGCAACACGCGGTTCAGCCCCGCGTCGAGCAGATAGGCGTTCGGGCCGCTGACCCACAGCCCGCGCAGAATCGTGCCGGTTTCGGTGGCCGAGGCCAGTACGGCCCAGTCGGCCAGGCGGTAGACCCCGGCGGCTTCGTCGCGCGCCGTGCGGATGTCGGCCTGGAGCTTGCGCGCCGCCTCGTTGTTCGGGCGAATTTGAAGCGCCTCCTGGACCTTGGCGTCGGCGTCGCCCAGCAGATTGAGCGTGGATTGGCGGTCGGCGCCCGCGCCCTGGGCCACCGTGATCCGCTCCTGGGCCTGGGCCAACAGCCCGCTGACACGTTCGTCCTGCGCCCGCCGTTCCTGTGACGAGCGCAGCGTCAGCCCGACCACGGCGGCCAGGACGAGCAGGGGAATCAGAATCGCCAGGGCGCGCCAGACCTGGGGGCCGCGCGGTAGCGCGCTCGCCCCGCCGGGGCGTTCGGGGAGGGTCTGCTTGAGGACGGTGCCTGCCCCCCGCCCGACATCCCCGGCCACGTCGCGGCCCATCTTGCCCAGCCACTCGCCCAGGGGCGGGCCGCTCGGTTTGGCAGCCGCGACGGGCGGAGCATCGTCGGGCCGCGCGAAGCCTCGGTCGTCCGCCGGCAGGACAGGCGCGGTCTCGATGCCGGTGCCGGCCAGCTTAAGGGCCACGACGGAGATGTCGGGGTTGCTGGCCGACGACGAGGCCAGGTTCGCCAGGTCGTTGACAATGTCCTGCGCGGTCTGGTCGAGCAGCGCTTCCAGGAAGTCGCCCGTCGCCAGTTGCGCCACGGCGGGCGAGGTCAAGACGACGGTGTCCTCGTCACCGACTTCGACGTGGTACAGGTCCACCTGGAGGGCGCGGCGCACCCCCAGCGGGTACCAGCCGCCCTCCTCCTGACCCTCCTTGTTGGACAGCCAGGGTGAGTCGGTGGGGAACTGGAGCAGGTCGCCGGCCTGGACGACGTAGATCAGGGACGGCCCGGCCTGGCCGAGGTAGAGGTCCGCGCCGACCAGCGCGGCGACACCCATGCCGGCATGGCGGCGCATCTCACGCAGCGTCGTGACATTGGCCTGGTAGAGGACTTCGTTGGCCGCTTCGACGGCGCGGCGCAGGCCCATGGTAATGGTGCCCGTGGCGTTGTAGTAGGCGGTCCGCGCGGCCTGGACCATCAGGCGGGACAGGTCAGCGCGCCCCTCCTCCGCGCCCGCCAGGTCAATGGCGACCGCCAGCAGGCCCCGGTCGGCCGGCCCGACGCTGCGCGGCGGAAAAATCGCCACATTAGACGCCGACCCGGTCCACGCGCCCCCCACTCGCGCGCCATACGCCGTTTCCGTCTCCAACTCCGACGGCACACTCGCGCTCGCGGCCATAGGTACCTCCGTATTTCGTCATGCGTAATGCGTATTTCGGTCTCCGAGATACGCATTACGCATGACGCATTACGAAATAGCTTATTCCCACTCAATCGTCGCCGGCGGCTTGCTGGTGATGTCATAGGCGACGCGGTTGACACCAGGCACTTCGTTGACGATGCGGGCGGCCAGTCGGCCCAACAGGTCGTGGGGCAGGCGCGCCCAGTCGGCGGTCATGCCGTCTTCGCTGGTGACGGCGCGGATCGCGATCAGGTCGGCGTAGGTGCGGAAGTCGCCCTGGACGCCGACGCTCTTGACCGGTACGAGGACGGCGAAGAACTGCCAGACCGGCGGGTCGAACTGGGCCTGGGCGGCCTCGATTTCCGCCCGCACGATGGCGTCGGCCGCGCGCAGGGTCGCCAGGCGCTCCGGCGTGACCTCGCCCAGGATACGCACGGCCAGGCCCGGCCCCGGGAAGGGCTGGCGCTGGACGACCTCCACTGGCAGGCCGAGCTCGTGGCCCACGGCGCGCACCTCGTCCTTGAACAGGCTGCGCAGCGGCTCGACCAGCTTGAACTGCATGTCGGTCGGCAGGCCGCCCACGTTGTGGTGCGTCTTGATCTTGGCGGCCGGCGCCTCGCCCCCCCGCCCATACGGCTCCGCGCTCTCAATGACGTCGGGGTAGAGCGTGCCCTGGACCAGGTAGTCGGCCGCCTGGAGGCTCGCCATGACCCGCTCGACGTTCTGGCCGAGGGCGTGCAGGTCGAAGCCCATATCGCCCGATGTGACGTCCTCGAAGGTGCGGATGAAGCGCTCGCCGATGACCCGCCGCTTCTGCTCCGGATCGCTGACGCCGGCCAGCGCGCTGAGGAAGCGCGCCGAGGCGTCCACCTGGATGATGGGTGCCTGGATGACCGGGCGCAGCATGGTCAACACAGTCTGGGCCTCGTCCTGGCGCAGCAGGCCGTGGTCCACGAAGATACAGGTCAGCCGCTCGCCCAGCGCCCGCGCCACCAGCGTCGCCGCGACCGACGAGTCGACGCCGCCCGACAGGGCGCATACGGCGTGGCCGTCGCCCACCTGCGCCCGAATGGCGGCGATGCTCTCCTCGATGAACGCGCCGGGCGTCCAGTCCTGCCGCGCCCCGCTGCGCCGCACAAAGTTTGCCAGCAGCGCCTTGCCGTCCCGCGTGTGCGTGACCTCCGGGTGAAACTGAATGCCGTAGCGGCCCTGGCTGTCACCCATCGCCGCCACCGGCGAGCCGTCGCTGCGGGCCAGACCGACGAAGCCCGGCGGTAGCGCCTCGACGCGGTCGCCGTGGCTCATCCAGACCGGCAGGCGCTCGGCCAGGCCATCGAACAGCCCGCCCGACGTCGTGACCTCGACCTCGCCCGGCCCATATTCGCGCTGGCCGCCGGGCGCCACGTGGCCGCCGAAGCGCTGCGCCAGCAGTTGCATGCCGTAGCAGATGCCGAGGACGGGCCGACCGCTAGCGGCGACGTACTCTGGCAGCGTCGGCGCGCCGGGCGCGTAGACGCTGGCCGGGCCGCCAGACAGGACATAGCCCTTCGGGTCGAGGGCGAGGACGCGGTCGGCGGGCGCGTTCCAGGGCAGCATCTCGGTGTAGACGCCCAGCTCGCGCAGGCGGCGCGTAATCAGTTGACTGTACTGCGAGCCAAAGTCGAGGACGACAATCGTATCGTGCTTTGGCGGCTGTGGGTGTGACATCCCTTGTCCTACTATGGCCCAAACGACTGGCGGGTCCACTCCAGCGGGTCCACCGCCACGCCGTGAATGCGAAGCTCCCAATGCAGGTGGGGGCCGGTGGAGCGCCCTGTGGTGCCTACCGTGCCGAGGGGCTGCCCGGCCTCGACCACCTGCCCTGGCTCGACGCCGATGGTCGTGAGGTGGAAGTAGCCGGTGTACACGCCCCAGCCGTGGTCCAGCCAGACGTTGTTACCCCGGATGCGCAGCGGCTCGGCAATCACCACTCGTCCGGCCGCCGGCGCGCGGACCACGGTACCCGTCCAGGCCGCGTAGTCGGCACCGGTGTGGACCTCACGGCGCCCTTCGTCGTCCACGATGCGTTGCTGGCCGAACGCCGCGCTCATGGGGGGCGGCCCGGCCACCGGCAGCCGCATCAGGCCGCCCCGCCACTCTGGCGTTACCTGCGTCCAGACGGCGCGCAGATACTGGAATTCACGTTCGATTAACTGCTGGTCAAGCAGGTCGAGCTTGTCGGTCGGCAGGACAAACCGAATGACAGGCCGCTCGATCGGGACAATCTCCACCGTGTCGGTCAGCGTTTGCAGGCGGCCCAGGTCGTCCATGACCCGCAGGCTCACCGGCTGCGGCCCAGGCGGCGCATCGAGCGGGATGCCGACCAGCGCCCGCACCCCGTCGGCGACAGGCAACCAGACCAACTGCGTTGACCCCAGGCTCCCCGTCGCCGTGATGGGCCGGTCGCTTGTCACGGCCAGCCCCAGCGTTTGCCCCTGCCCCACCTGCTTGCGGCCCAGCGAGAGGGCCAGCCGCGCCAGGGGCACGGTCGGCGTCGCGGTGGGCGTGGGCGTCAGGGTCGCGGTCGGCGTCGGCGTGGCCGTCGGGGTCGCCGTGGCGGTCGGCGTCGAGGTGGCGGTCGGCGTCAGGGTTGGTGTCGGCGTCAGGGTCGCGGTGGGGGTGGCGGTCGGCGTCGGCGTGATCGTCGGCGACCAGGGCCACTGAATCTCACCCCCCTGGCACCCCGTCAGGCTCAGCAGCGTGAAGCAGGCGAACCAGCCCAGCCAGCGGCGCGCGCGCCCGACGACTGTGTTAGCATTATACATCTTATGTGAGGAAAACTCAAGCCCTTTCTAGATGTTGTGGGCTACAGAAGTCGTGAATACTAGATATAGAAAACGTTATAGCCGCCTGCCGCACCATTCCAGGCAGCGCAGGCCCACCGGCGTCGTCTCGGCCAGGATCATGGCCGTGTTGGGCATGGGCCACTCTTTGACCGCCTGGGCGTCCACGTTGGTCAGGACCAGCGGCAACATCGAGAAGTACAGCGCGCCGTGCCCCACCAGGACCACGTTGTCGGTCGGCCGGCTGTGGCGCTGGGTCACGCCCTGGACAAAGGGTACGAAGCGGTCGCGCATGTCGAAGAAGCACTCGCCCCCTTCGATCTTATAGCTCCAGTCCCGCGCCTCCCAGGCGTCCATGGCCGCGCGCCACATCCCCCACGCCTCGGTGTCGGCCCGATTCTCGGCCACCCCACAGTCGAACTCGCGCAGCGCGTCGGTCACCGTATGCGGCACGCCCCACGCCTGGGCCAGCGTCTCCGCCGTCTGCACCGCGCGCA
>CAZFUK010000142.1:0-10310 GCA_964522005.1 uncultured Anaerolineales bacterium
AGCCGAGGCGGAACAGCGGCGAGCGGGGGCGCGAGAAGGCCAGGATGTCGTAGAAGACGCGGTCGGTCTCGGCGTGATACTCCACCTGGAACCGCTCTTCGCCCCGCGCCACGTGGCCCGGCAGGGTGCCATAGGCAAAGCCGACCTTGCGCACCGGCGCCGGCTCGTCTATGATGTAGAGGATGCGGCACGCGCTGAGCGAGTAGAGACCCAGGAAGCGGGCCAGGATGCCGACCGTGACGCCGGGTTCCAGCGGGGCACTGGGCCAGCACAGGCTGACCCAGCCCAACCCGAACTGCTCCCACCGCCGCAGCGCCACCACCGCCGTCTCGAAAACGCCTTCCCCCCGCCCCAGCAGCAGCCGATTGTGGTCCACGACATAACCGGGCGGCGGCCCCAGCCGGGTGGCCTCGGTCTCGGCGTAGGAAAACGGCAGGCGGCTCTGCTGCGCCAGGAAGCGGTTGATGCTGGCCTCAGAGGGCCGCGTGAACTGAAACACCCCAGTCTCCCTCACCAGCGGTAGAGGTGGGGGCCGAACTCGGCCTCGTAGTAGGGTGACACCATCCGCCCCGGCGGCGCGAGCCGGTCAATGTGCGCCCGGTCCTCGGCGGTCAGCGTCACGTCCAGTGCCCTCAGGTTGTCCTCCAGTTGGTCCATCGTGCGCGGACCAATGATCGGGCTGGTGACGCCGGGCTGCTGGACGCACCAGGCCAGGGCTAGCTGCGACAGGCTACAGCCCTTGGCGTCGGCCAGCGGCTGGAGGCCCTCGACGACATCAAAGAGGCGGTCATTGTAGCGGCGCTGGAGGATGGGGTTGTCGGCCATACCGGCGAAACGGGTGTCAGGCGGGGGCGGCTGGTCTCGGTTATACTTGCCGGTCAGCAGGCCGCCCGCCAGGGGACTCCACGGGATGGTGGCAATGCCGTAGGTCTGGGCCATGGGCAGTAGCTCGCGCTCGATGCGGCGGTCCAGCAGATTGTACGGCGGCTGCTCGCAGACGAAGCGGTTCAGCCCTAGCTCCTTCGAGACCCACAACGACTCGATGATCTGCCAGGCGGCGAAGGTGCTGGTGCCGATGTAACGCACCTTGCCCGCGTGTACCAGGTCGTCCAGCGCCCGCAGCGTCTCGTCAATGGCGATGTCGGGGCGCGGGCGGTGCAGCTGGTACAGGTCAATGTAGTCGGTCTGGAGGCGGCGCAGGCTGGCCTCACACTGCTCGATGATGTGGCGGCGGCTGGTGCCCCAGGCGTTGGGATCGCTGTCGTCCATGCGGCCGTGCACCTTGGTCGCCAGGACGACCTTGGCCCGCTGGCCGTTGCGCTTGAGCGCCTCGCCCGTCACCTCCTCGCTGCGCCCTCGGCTATAGACGTTGGCCGTGTCGAGAAAGTTGACCCCGGCGTCGAGGGCGCGGTCAATGATGGTGTAGGACTCTTCAGGCTCGGTGCGGCCGCCAAACATCATGCAGCCGAGGCACAGCACGCTGACCTTGACCCCGGTCCGACCGAAAGCGCGGTACTCCATAGGATGCCTCCTGACAGTGATAGGTCCAGGGGTTCAGCCCTGGGTGGGCCCGCTACCCGTTGATGAGCGGCACGGCCTTCTGGACCCAGGCGAGGTCGGGGTCCAGGGCGACGGCCTGCTGGCGGATGTTGCCCGCCAGGAACCACAGGAAGTAGTTCGTGTAGCCAGGGGCGCTACACGTGGTGTGGTAGCCGTGGGGGGCCATGAAGATGGTCGAGTCCCGCACCGTGTAGTTGTTGTCGTAGCCGTGCTCTGGGCTGTAGTGGCGGCAGATGCCGAAGCCCTCGGGCGGGTTGACGCGGAAGTAGTACATCTCCTCGTGGGCGACCTCGTGGGGCAGGTTGTCCACCTCGTGCTTGTGGGCCGGGTAGGTGGACCAGTTGCCGCTGGGCACCAGGGTCTCGCCCACGATGAGCCGCTGGGCGGGCAGGTCGGGCTGGCTGCTGGGGGTGAGGATATTGTTGAGTTCGCGGGTGAAGTTGGCGGCGCCCGCCTTGACCGTTGTGACTCGCGACGGGTCCACGACATACGGCTCGGTCTTCAGGTCGGCGGGGGCCGAGCAGAGGCCCGCGTCCAGGTTACCGTGGGCGGTGACGGTGTACTGGCTGCCGGCGGGCAGGTAGACGGCATGGGCCTTGCCGCTGAAGGGGTTAGGCCGCCCGCCGACGTTCTCAAACGTCTTGCCCGCCACATGGACGGTGCAGCGCCCGCCGAAGAGCACCATCACCACTTCGCGGTCGCCTGTCGCGCCGTCGAAGGACGCGCCATCGGCCAGCGTCAGGCGCGTGAAGTCGAGGAAACGGCACGGGTTTTCGTCGAGACGGTTCGCGCCGGGCGCGTGGCCGACGGAGGTAAAGTACTTCATTGTCTTGCTCGTCTTTCTCCTGGGTACCATATCGGTTGAATTGCCACAGGGCAGATGGAGTATACTACACTTCGGCCGATGGTGTAGCATCCGGCAGGCGGCCCAGAATCACGACGCAGACGATGGCGACCACATTGAGGATGAGCGTCCAGAGGATGATGCCGTCCACGCCGCGCCAGTCGGCGAAGCGGCCGCCAATGCCGGTGCCCAGCGATTGGCCCAGGGCCAGCAGGACGGAGTACAGCCCCATGATGGCGCCGCGATGGGCGGGGAAGCGCGCCGACAGGTCGGCCAGGTAGCCCAGGGCGGCGGGCGTGAAGCCGCTTTCCAGGAACAGTGAGACCAGCAGGACGAGCAGCAGCGGCCAGAGGAGGGTCGCATCGTCGGGGGGCAGGTGGTTGATGCCATAGGCGGCGGCGACGCCGAACAACAGGCCGACCCCGCCCAGCAACATGACCCGGCCGCGGCTGACGTGGCTGAAAAAGAAGCCCCAGATGAGGATGCCGCCGGCGAAGATGAAGATGAACGTCGCCAGGACGAGGCCGATGGCCGTGCCGGAGAAGCCACCCACGAGGTACTGGTGCGGGTCGTCCAGGCCGCTCATCAGGAAGGGCAGCAGGTTGACCCAGACGCCGAGGATGGCGTTGACGGCCAGCCAGGCCGGGGCGAAGCTGAGCAGGTGGGGGTCGCGGAAGAGGCGGACGTAGTCGCGGAGCGCGCCGTGCTCGCTCACCGAGTGCGCTACTTCGCGGACACCCGCCACACCCCAGGCGAAGATCGCCAGGCTGACCAGGTAGATCAGGGCGTCGTAGCCGAAGGCCAGGCGGCCCACCCGGTCCCACATCACACCGGCGATCACCCCGCCCAGCGCCAGGCCGCCGATGGTGGCGATCTCGAAGACGCTGACGACGCGGCCGCGCAGACGCACGGAGCGGTCGCTGGCGTCGGAGATGTAGCTGAGGGCGGAGGGCACTGAACTGGCGGCCGACAGCCCTTCCAGCAGGCGGGTAAAGAGCAACAGGGGAATATTGGCCGTCAGGGCGGTGACGACGACGGCGATACCGCCAAAGATGGGGCCGAGCATCATAAACCACTTGCGGCCGTAGCGGTCGCTCCACGCGCCGAAGACGGGCGACGCGACCAGTTCGACCGCGTAGAAGGCGGCGCTGAACAGCCCGGCCACGGTACCGGACACGCCGAGGGACTTGAGATACAGGCTGACGAGGACGCCCATCGCGCCCGACGCCGTGCGCAAGATAAAGATCGCCACCAGCGCGGCGATGAGCGAGCGGTCAAACGCCTCGTCCGCCTCTTTCGCCGCCCTTGGCTTGATCTCAAGCTGCATTACAGATTCTCCTGGGGTAGCGTGTTATTTGAGAGATTGGAGATACTTGTAGATGGCGGCCTTGAAACGGTCGAAGTCGCCCAAGTTATTACTGATGGTGTTGTAGACCTGGTTGTCGTCGACCGTCATGTAAAGATGGACTAACCGATTACGCATCCTTACCATACTCTCAGCGGTCGCCGCCATGTTCTGATCTATGATACCGTTTTCCGCCAACACATGAAAACTATCGGCATATGACTCGGGAAGGTCCAATTTGCGGAAGATGGTCTCGATAAGTTCGTGGTCAATCATCTAGAGCAAACCTTTCGCCCTGAGGTCGGCTTCGAGGCGTTGCCAATAGGCGTCGCTCATCATCTTGATCACGGGCTGGAAGTCGAAGTACATCTTACGGGTGTACACCTCATAATCGACTCTGAAGTCTTCGTCGCGGGAGTAGACAAGTTTGCCCTGGGTCAACACCTTACCCTGGAAACGCAACGGCGTGCTGTTTAGACTGCGTACATCCGTCTCCGCGAACCCACAGTTCTTTTCGAGTTCGCTCGCGACAGAAATTTCCATCCTTGTTTGCTGCTCAAGAGGCAGTCCGTGTTCATGGGCAAGGACGAGACCAATATCAATATCGCTGAAGGGGTGAACATGCCTCAGTGCTACCGAACCGTACACGTAGGCGATCATCACAGGATGGGGAGCCAGGACAGCCGGTAGGCATTCCTTCAGGCGCGCGATGACTTGATCTGGGTCTAGGGTCTTGGGACGCTCGGCCAGCATAACTTGTCTCCAGCGAGTGCAGGGCAGGGTCTGCCAACGATTCGTCAAGTGGAGATGGAACGCCTGAAAATGCGGTTCAGGATGGCGGTCTCGCGCGCCTCGATGGCGTGCAGGAAGGGGTCGGGGCGGCGCATGGTGCGCCAGGCGTAGTAGCCGCGCTCCAGGAAGTCCTGCAACTGCCCCCAGCCCAGGCGCCGCGCTGGCACGCCTGCCGCGTGGAGCGTCGGGCCGATGAAGGGCAGGCGGCTGATGCGGCCCAGGTCGCGGCCAATCTCCACGATGAGCGCGATCTGGCGCACCCGCTGGTCGTAGTCGCCCTGGCGGTAGGCTTCTTCGTACTGCTCGTCGGTGAAGCGGTCGGTCACGCCCAGGGCGTGTAAGTGCTCGACCATCTCGCCCTCGAGGGTGTGGGTGAGGTCGTTGAGTTCGACGGTGTTCTTGAGCACGCGCAGGGCCGCCGCCGGCAGGATACGGTTGAGGAACTCGTACAGGGCCAGCAGGTCGGCGTCGCGGCGCGAGAAGTCCTTGGGCGCGTAGATGTCGGTCAGGAAGAAGCGGGCGGCCGGGCCAAACTCCGGGCTGGCGAGCAGGTCGGCGTGGGTGTGGGCCAGCCGCTTCGACTGCCATTCGCGCAGAAAGCGTTCGAGCGGGGGCAATTCCTCGGGCGTGCTGTCCAGGCGGCGCATCCCGGCCCGACCGAGGCGGCCGAGGGCGCGGGCGGCGTGGTGCGGTTGAATCTTGTCGTCGGCCATCGCGGTGGTGTATCCCCTTGTCGGTGTGTTCGTGTTTTTTACGGGAGGGCAATCGGGTGTAGACTATGCAGCAGGCGCGGGGGCGGGCACCGCCGTGGTCCGTTGGTGCAGCCAGGTGGCGACCAGCCAGCCCACCAGGTTGGAGACGATGTCGTGGGCGGTGTCGTCCACGTCCCACACCATGTTGATGCGGCTGACGTCGCCGCCGGTCGCCGCTAGCTCGGCCTGGTGGATGCGGTACTCGCCCACCTCGTAGAAGGCGGTCAGCCCGGCCAGGACGAGGCTCGACACCAGCACCGGGTGGCGGTCCAGCAGGCGGGCCAGGGGCGCGAGGCCCGCTTGGGACGGCATATGCGCCGCCAGCGCCTCGACGCCCTGGTAGACCAGGTGGGTCAGCGAGAAGGCGGTGGCCGAGTGGGGGAGGGCGTCCAGCCCGAAGCCGAGCAGGCGCAGCTCACCCAACTCGCCCTTGTAGATGTTGAACTGGGGATGAGAGACGACATACGCCAGGGTCACGGGGGCCATGGTGACGGCCCAGCCGGGGGCGGCCGTGGTCACTTCCCGCGCGGTGGCGCGCAGGCCCTGGAGCGTGGCGGAGTCGGGCGCGATTGTTGCTAGGAGTCGATCCAGGCCGACCACGATTTCGGGCAGGGCCAGGCCAATTGTATTGCCCACCGTGTGAGGCACCCAGGTCGTCGGCAGGCCATAGTGACGGCGGTTGGCGTCGGCCGACACGAGTAGCGATAACCACAATCCCAGGCGAATTTGACGGTCTGTTGGCATGATGAACGACTCCACAGCAGAACAGTGTGTGCGTCTGGTGACGATGAACACGTTTGGGGTGCCGACCCAGATGACGCGGGTGCGGCTGCGAACGCTGGCGCGGGAACTGAACGTCGCCGAGATTGACGTGGCGTGTTTCCAGGAAGTGCAGTTATCCTACTTCGCCTGGTTGATGCGCCGCGAGTTCCACGCCCTGCCGCACGCCGCGCTCAAGCCCCACCTCTACGCGCCCAAGGGCGGCTTGCTCACCCTCGCGCGCTGGCCGGTCACCGGGGTCGAGTTTCACCCGTTTCGCCAGCGCGGCCTGCGCCTCGGTCCGTCGGTCGCTGACTGGGCGCTCTACAAAGGCGCCTTGATTGTCGAGCTTGCGACCGCTACCCCGACTATTATCGTGAATACGCATCTGAATGCCAACTACGACGGGGACTGGTCGGAGCGCAACCGCTACGCGCGTATCGAGCACACTCAGGTACGGCAACTCATCGAGCTAGTAGCAAGTTTTGACCCAGGTGCGATGGTGATGCTGGCGGGCGACTTCAACTTCCCGCGCGGCAGTTGGCTGTACACCGAACTGGTGGCCGAGGCCGGGCTGATTGACCCGCAATCGGTGCGGCAGGAGCCGACCTATCGGCCCCACCGCCTGCTGCCGCCCCACTACGCCCAGCCGATTGACTTCGTTCTGGTGCGCCCCCCGAAGGGCGCCCTGATTCGGACCGAGGCCCGCACCCTGTTCGACGAGCATGTGACCATGGTCAACGGCCGGCGTGGCTACCTGTCCGACCACTACGCGGTGCAGGTGGATGTAACCTGGCCCAGCGCGGCCGTCTCGCCGCCGACGGACCCGCGCCGCCCGCTTTGACCAGCGGCGAGGGCTGTGGTAGAGTATGTCTAGCGTCGCCTGGTTCCCAGCGACGGTGGCGCGCCCCTCACTGACTCTGGAGGATACCCTATGCCGAACGTACAAGCGATTATCCTGGCGGGTGGCCCGGCCACGCGGCTGGGCGTGTTATCGGAGCACCGGACCGAGGCGGCCGTGCCCTTCGCGGGCAAGTACCGCCTGATTGACTTCACCCTCTCCAACTGCGTCAACTCCGGCATCTACAACGTCGCCGTGCTGACCCAGTATCGCCCGCACTCGCTCAACGAGCACATCGGCATCGGCCGGCCGTGGGACCTCGACCGTCAGACCGGCGGCATCCAGATGCTCCAGCCCTACCTGGCGCGCGACGCCCAGGAGTGGCATCGCGGCACGGCGGACGCGGTGTTTCAGAACCTGCGCTTCTTTGATCCCAAGGCGGATACCTTCCTGATTCTGAGCGGCGACCACGTCTACAAGATGGACTACAGCCAGATGATTCGGGCGCACACCGAGCGGCGGGCCGACGTGACGCTGGGCATCACCAACGTCGCCCCCACCGAGGCGCACCGTTACGGCATCGTCTCCGTCAACCGCCAGAACCGCATCACCCATTTCTGGGAGAAGCCGTCGGACGCGCGCGGTGCGCTGGCCTCCATGGGCGTCTACCTGTTCAACCGCGATGTCCTGGAGCACGTCTTGCGCGGCAAGGACGGCCGCCGTCCCTACAACTTCGGCCCCGACATCTTCCCGTCGTTGGTCGAGGAGATGGATGTCTTCGCCTTCCCCTTCCTGGACTTCTTTGTGGACGTGGGCGCGGTGGACGCCTACTGGGACGCCCAGATGTGCCTGCTGGAAGACAACCCGCCCCTCAACCTCTACGACCCCGAGTGGGTCATCCACACGCGCAGCGAGGAGCGGCCGCCGGTCAAGACGGCGCCGGGCGCGGCCATTCACCGCAGCCTGGTCTCCAACGGCTGCCAGGTGGGGGGGCAGGTGGAAAACTCCATCCTGTCGCCCGGCGTCGTCGTCGAGCCCGGGGCCGTCGTCCGCCACAGCATCGTCATGACCGATAGCTATATTGGCGCGAACGCCGTGGTGGAGCACGCGATTATAGACAAGAACGTTCACGTGGGCGAGGGCGCGCAGGTCGGTGGGGGCGACGCGGCGGAGGACAAGGGCCGGCCCGCGCTGACACTGGTGGGCAAAGGCGCTGCCATCAGCCCCAAGGCACAGGTGGCGTCCGGCACGACGGTGCCGCTGAATGCCGCCTACCACGGTGACCGCTAGATGGACGCCGCCGGGACCTACGAGCCGCCCGCGAATGGGTTTCGCACCTTTGTCATTGTGTGGGTGACCCAGTCGCTGTCCATGCTCGGCTCGATGGTGGGCTGGTTCGCGCTCACCGTCTGGCTGTCCCAGCAGATTCCCACGGCGGAGGAGCTAGGGGGCAAGCTGGCGGTCATGGGCGTGCTCAGCGCCATCCCGCCCGCCCTGCTGGCGCCGCTGGCCGGCACCTGGGCCGACCGCCACGACCGCAAGCACACCATGCTCGTGGCCGACCTCCTCAACGGGGCGCTGACGTTCATCGCCGCCGCCCTCCTGTTCAGCGGCCGGATGAGCTTCCCGATGCTGGCCGCGACGGGGTTCCTCTACCAGACCATCGCCGCCTTTCACTCGTCGGCGTTTGATACGTCGTATGCCATGCTGGTGCGCGACGAACAACTGGCGCGCGCCAACGGCATGATGCAGACGGTCTGGGCGCTCTCCAGCATTCTCGCGCCGGCGGCCGCCGCGCTCCTGCTGGCCCAAGCCACGGGAGCCTCGGGCGCCATGCTGGCCGACGGTGTCACCTTCCTCCTGTCGGCGCTGGTGCTGCTGTTTGTGCGCATCCCCTCGCCCCAGCGGGCCGACCTGGCGCCGGGGCCCGAGCGCAAGAGCTTCTGGGCCGATGCCCTGGAAGGGGGCCGCTTCATCTGGCTGCGGCGGCCCATTCTGTGGCTCCTGCTCACCTTCACCATCGCCAACTTCGCTTCGGCAGGGCTGGCCGTCCTGGCGCCGGTGCTGGTCAAGTTCCGCCTCGCGGCCAACGCCCAGGCGCTCGGCCTCGACTTCACCACGTCCCTGGCCGCCATCCAGAGCGCGCTCGGGGTGGGCGGCGTGGTCGGCGGCGTCCTGTTTACCCTGTGGGGCGGGCTGAAGTCGCGGCGAGCCTATGGCGTCGTCGTCCCGATTCTGGTGACGGGCGTGGTCCAGATTCTGTTCGGCTTGAACACGCTGGTCTACGTCGCCATTGGACTGGTGTTCGTCCAATCGCTGCTGATTCCGGTCACCAACTCCCACTCGCAGGCCATCTGGCAGGCGCAGACCCCGCGCGAGATGCAGGGGCGCGTGTTCGCGGTGCGGCGGCTCATCGCCTGGGTCGCCAATCCGCTCGCCACGGCGCTCGTTGGCATGCTGACGGCGCGGAGTGTGGACCCCAGCCTCATTGTGGTGACTCTCGGCAGCCTCACCACTCTGTGGTGCGCGGTCAACCTGTTCAATCCGCAACTGGTTCGGGTGGACGAGAAGGGATACCTGGACGCTTTCGCCGCTCGTCAGTTGCGCGGCGTGGCCCCGGAGGGGGGATGACGGTCCAGGCCTATCTGTATGACGCCCAGGGGCCGGACCGACCGGTCGAACTGACACGGGAGGTGGTGGCGGGGCTGGGCGAGGGGCGGCTGCTGTGGGTGGATGTGGCGGGCGACGACGCGGGCGAGCTGGAGCGGGTGGCCGAGACGCTAGAGTTGAAGTCAGACGTGCTCGAGCGCGTCCACGACGATGGGCAGCGGCCCTTTCTGGAACAGTATAGCCGCTACTTTCACCTGCAAGTCATTGGCGTGGCCCAGCAGGACCAGCGTTATGCGCCGGTTATCCTGGACCTGATTGTGGACCAGCGTTTCGTGGTGACGGCGCACCGGGGCGAGGTCGGCTTTCTGGAGGAGTTCCGCGACCAGGTGAAGGACGACAGCCAGATCGGCCAGCTCAACGCGGCCGGCTTCCTCGCCGTCTTGCTCGGCCTGCACCTGACGAGCTACTTCCGCGCCCTCGAAGCCCTGGAAGCCGAGATTGACCGCCTGGACGAGCAGGTGCTGGGCCGGCGGGCGCACCGCAAGATGCTCAACACCCTCGTGCGGCTGCGGCGGCGGGTCACCCGGCTGCGCCGCCTCCTCACCCCACACCGCGAGGTCTACACGCGCCTGGCGCGGCCCGATATCGAGATCCTGGCGCAGGGCGAGGCCCAGGGTCAGATGACGGCGCAGTTTGAAGCGCTGAGCCAGCAACTGGAACGTGCCATTGAATCCATCGAGACGGCGCGGGATATGGTGGTGGGGTCGTTCGAGGGTGCCGGGAGTGTGGAGGCCCAGGGAGGCAACG
>CAZFUK010000142.1:10320-10782 GCA_964522005.1 uncultured Anaerolineales bacterium
CAGCAGAACGAGAAGAACGACGCGGCCAAGTCCGAGGCGCTGAGCCAGCAACTGGAGCGCGCGATTGAGTCCATCGAGACCGCCCGCGATATGGTGGTCGGGTCGTTCGAGGTGCTGGTGGCGCACACCGCCCAGGACACCAACGACTTTATGAAGATGCTGACCTTCGTCACCCTGGTGCTGGGTGTCCTGGCCCTCATCGCCGGGCTGCTCGGCATGAACTTCGACCTGGACTTCTACCAGTCGGGCGCGGCAGGCTTCATCGTCGTCGTGGTGGGGATGCTGGCGCTGGTCGGCCTGTCGCTGTGGTTCGCGCGCTGGCAGGAATGGATTTAAGAAACCTACCCCCCTGCCCCCTCCCTAGGAGGGAAGGGGTGGTCGGGGCAGGTGACCTCGCCCCGGCACTACCCCCTCTCCTGCTAGGGGAGGGGGTAGGGGCAGGTGACCTCGCCCCGGCACTGC
>CAZFUK010000143.1:0-10638 GCA_964522005.1 uncultured Anaerolineales bacterium
CAGGCGGGCGTCGGAGGGAACACGGTCGCCCGCTTCGAGAACCAGCAGGTCGCCCGGCACGATCTGGTCGGCGGGCACGCGCTGCCGCTCACCGCCGCGAACCACTTTGGCTTCGGGGGCCGTCAGGCGGCGCAGGGCGCGCACGCTCTGCTCGGCGCGATACTCCTGGACCACACCCAGCACGGAGTTGAGAATCACAATCGCCAGGATGACCAGGGAGTCGTAGGGGACGGGTTCGGCGTCCGGCCGGCCGCGTTCCAGGAACCAGACGCCGGCCGAGACGAAGGTGGCCGCCACGAGGACGAGGACGAGCGGCTCCTTGAACTGGGCCAGGAAGATTTCCAGCGGTGTCGGTGGCGGCGTGGCCTGGAGGCTGTTGGGACCAAACTCGACCAGGCGTGCCTGGACCTGCTCGGCGTTCAGGCCGCGCTGCGGGTCAGTGTCGAGGGCGAGCACCACTTCGGCGGCGGCCAGTTGGTAGGGCGGGGGGGAAGCGGGCATAGGCGTACCTTTAGCCGGGCGTCTCCGTGAGCAGGTGCGCCAGGCGAGCGACATCGACGTTGCCGCCGCTGACGATGGCGACGACGGGAGCATCCGAGCGGGGAACGGCTACCCCTTCCAGCAGAGCGGCGAGGGCCGCCGCCCCGGCCGGCTCGGCCAGCAGCTTGCCCCGTTCGAGCAGCAGGCCCATAGCGCGGCGGATCTGGTCGTCGGTGACCAGGACCAGGTCGTCCACATACTGCTCGACGTAGGGGAAGGTCACTTCGCCGGCGAAGGGGGCCGCCAGGCCATCGGCAATGGTCTGGACCTTCTCCAGGCGCACGGGATGGCCGGCCTCGCGGCTGAGGCGCATGCTGGCCGCGCCGACCGGCTCGACGCCGACCACCTTCACGTCGGGGCACAGCGACTTGACGGCGAGCGCGACACCCGCGATTAGCCCGCCGCCCCCGATACCCACGACGACCGTGCCCACGTCGGGCAGGTCCTCCAGGATTTCCAGCCCCACCGTGCCCTGACCCGCGACGATGGCCGGGTCGTCGAAGGGCGGCACATAGGTGAGGCCCTGGGTCTCGGCCAGTTCCTGCGCGCGGTGGATGACGTTCATGATACTTGGTTCGAGGACGACCTGCGCGCCGTAGCCGCGCGTCGCGGCCAGCTTGGCGGCGGGGGCGGCCTCGGGCATGACGACGGTGCAGGCCAGGCCCTCGGTCTGGGCGGCCCAGGCCAGCGCCTGGGCGTGATTACCGGCCGAGGCGGTCACCAGGCCGCGCTCGCGTTGCTCTGGACTGAGCGAGGCGATCTTGGTCAGCACGCCGCGCGGCTTGAACGAGCCGGTCTTCTGGAGGTTCTCCAGCTTGAGGAACAGGGGCGCGCCGATGCGCGCCCCCAGGGCCGTGCTGCGCACCATCGGCGTACGATGGACGCGCCCGGCGATCACCCGCCGCGCCGCCTGGACATCCTCCACCGTCATCATCGCTGTCATCACGCGCTCCTTCGACTCGACTCATCCCACACGCCGTGTTTACCGCCGAGGACGCGGAGGGCGCTGAGAATAATGGGATAAAGCCTCTGCGCCTACTGCGCCCTCCGTGGTTAGATTGACCAGCCCACCTATAGCCCTAACTCCGTCCGCACCTCGCGCAACGTTTGGAGCGCCTGGCGCAGCTTGGCCTGGTTGGCCGGCTCGTTGAGCCAGCGGCTGACGCCCGACGGATGCGGTAGCGGTACGAGGGTACGCTGGCGGCCGGCGATCTCAACCGCCAGGGCCTGGCCGACCACGTCGTCCAGCTTGACACGACCTACCAGCCGTTCCAGGGCCAATGTACCCACCGTGATAATCAGGTCAGGGTCCACCAACTCCAACTCGCGGTCCAGGTACGCGCCGCACAGTTTGACCTCGGCCGTGCTGGGGCGGCGGTCGCCGCTGCCGCTCGGCGAGCGGCCGGGATAGCACTTGGTCACTGGGGTCAGGTAGGCCTGGGCGCGGAACTCGTCCTCGGACCAGCCGACCTCGGCCAGCCAGTCCCAGATGCGCGGGCGGGGGCGGCCCGGATGCCAGGCGAAGGGGCGGTTGTACTGCGCCCCGGCTTCGGACGGCGCCTGCCCGACGAGCATCACCCGCGCCCCCAGGCGGCCCGACACGACCGGCGCGCCGACAAAGTAGCCCGCCTCGGCGCAGCGGCGGCACCCGCTAATCTGAAGCTGGATGGCGGCCAGGGCAGCCTGTCCCGCATTTTGAACTTCGTCCCTCACCGATTACAATTCCCCATTCCTAGTGCGTATTGCGTATTGCGTATTGCGTAGTCCGTATTGCGTAGTCCGTATTGTGCCATCTCAGTCTTCAGTCTTCAGTCTTTAATCCCTACTCCCTTCCATGCGCCACCCTGAAGCCGATAGCCTGGCCCTCGACCTGCGCGCCGTCATGGCCGACGCCTTTACCCCACGGGATATCCGACGGGGGCGCGATGGGCTGACATGGGAATTTTACGGCAAATTAGCCGTTCCGGCGAACCTGGCGTTAGAGCAGTGGCAGGCGCCGTTCGGTCGGTTGGGCTACACGCCGTTTGTGTTTCAGGTGGGGGCGGATGATGTGGTGGTCGCGCAGCCGGCGGCGGGGTTACTGCCGACGCGGCCGCGCTGGAGTCTGCACCTGCTGCTGTTGCTCGTGACTCTGGCGACGCTGACCATGACCGGGGCGCTGCTCCAGGCGGCGCGGGTCGGGCCGCTGACGGTGACGCTGGCGAGCGTGCTGGACGCGCTGGAACAGCACGGCGCGGCCGGGCTGACGTTCGCGGCCGCGCTGCTGCTGATTCTGGGCGCGCACGAACTGGGCCACTACTTCATGGCCCGCCGCTACGCCATGCTCATCACGCCGCCGTTTTTCCTGCCCTCCCCGCCGCCGCCCTATGGTCTGGGTACGCTGGGCGCGGTCATCGCCATGCGCTCGCCCGCCCCAGGCCGCCGCGCCCTGTTCGACGTGGCCCTGGCCGGGCCGCTGGCCGGGCTGGCCGTCGCCCTGCCCATCCTGGTTGTGGGGCTGCGCTCGGCGGGTCTCGCGGCGTTCGCCGTGCCCGTCGCGCCCTCGCTTCTGACGAGCGGGCTGGCCTGGCTGCTGCGCGGACCGCTGCCGGAGGGCGTGCAATTGGACTGGTTCGACCCGCTGCTGTTCGCGGCGTGGCTGGGCCTCCAGATCACGGCCATCAACCTGCTGCCCATCGGCCAGCTTGACGGCGGCCACCTGGTCTACGCCGCGCTGGGTCGAGCGGGTATCTGGCCGGCGCGGCTGGCCTGGCTCGGCCTCGTCGCCCTGACGCCCTTCGCGCCGACGTGGGGGCTATACGCCGTCCTCCTCCTGGCCGTCGGGCTGGGGCACCCGCCGCCCCAGGACGACATCACCCCGCTGGACCGGCGCCGCCGCGCCTGGGCCGTCGCCGCCCTGGCCCTGCTGGCGCTCACCTTCTCCGTCCGGCCCATCCCCTAGGCTTTTCTGCCATGATGAACAAGATTTACAGGATTTAATCATGCCCTGACCTTCTCAGGGTGTCAGGTGGACCTTGATGGCCTGGCGGCTCTCTATCAGGGCCAGGGCGCGGTCAACCTCGGCCAGGGGCAGGCTATGCGTCACGATGGGCTGGTAGCGCACGTGGCCGCCCAGGAGCAGCGACAGGGCCTGCACGAACTCCGCCGCGCTGTAACCCCAGGTGCCATAGAGGTTGACCTCGCGCCGGACAAGCTCGTGGACCGGCAGGGGGGCCGGTTGGGGGTAGGCGCCGAGCAGGGCGACGCGGCCGGCGCGGCCCGCCAGCCCCACGGCTTCCGCCGCCGCCTCTGGGCGACCCGACGCCTCGATGACGACGTGGGCGCCCTGGCCCTCGGTCAGGCGCTGGACAGTATCCCGTCCGTCCTCAACCGCCACGTCCACCACGGCGTCAGCCCACTCGCGCGCCACGGCCAGCCGGGCCGGGTTTCGCCCCAGCACGACCAGGCGGTGCGGGCCGGCCAGCCGGACGAGTTGCGCGGCGTATAGCCCCAGCGCACCCGCGCCCACGATGACCACCGTATCCTCAAACATGATATTGGCGCGGGTGACGGCGGGGAGCGCGGAGGCCAGCGGGTCCACCGACGCCGCCAGGCTCCAGTCGGCGGTGTCCGGCAGGTGGTAGAGGTTGCAGGCCGGCACGGCCAGGTACTCGGCCAGCCCGCCATCGCGGTCCAGGCCAATTTCCTGCCGCCGGTCGCACAGGGCCAGCCGGCCCAGACCGCAGTAGAGGCAGCGGCCGCAGGCGACCAGACGGTTGACGGCCACCCGGTCGCCAACCGACCAACCGTGAACGTCGCGGCCCAGGTCGGCCACCTCGCCGGCGACCTCGTGGCCCGGCACAACGCCTGACGACGCCGCGCCCCGCAGCCGGGCCAGGTCAAGGCTGCTCAGGCCAACGCGCTGGACGCGCACCAGAATTGAGTCAGAAGCAAGGGAAGGCAAGGCAACCTCCTGGAGCCTCGTCTCGCCACCGCTAGACCGCGCTGTTTGCATACCAATCCCCAAGTACATCTTGCGATTTTCAGTATTGTCTTGTATCATCTCTAAAGGGAGGATGAACTATGCAGACGTCCGTTACCAAACGGGGGCAGACAGTGATTCCGGCGGCCATCCGCAAGCGTTACCATATTGAGGATGGCGATCAGTTAGTCTGGCTGGACGACGGGGAGGCCATCACAGTCGTTCCGGTTCCGCGCGACCCAATTCAGGCACTCCGAGGCCGGGGCAAGGGCGAACGTCTCGTGGAGCGTCTGCTGCGTGAACGCGAGAAGGAACGAGAGCGTGGCTGACCCCTATTTGCTCGACACCTCGGCTGTGCTGACCCTGATCGAAGACGAGGCCGGGGCGGACCGTGTGGAGGAGCTACTACGCCGTCACACGGTCCTGATTCCCTGGATCGCCCTGCTGGAAGTGTTCTATATTACACAGCAAGAGCGGGGTGCAGCCGAAGCCGAACGCCGCTACGCCTTGATCAAGGCGCTGCCGGCTACCGTGCTGTGGACCATTGACGAGCCGACCCTGCTTCAGGCGGGTCGCCTGAAAGCCGCCTACCGCCTGTCGTTGGCCGACACACTCGTCGCCGCGCTCGCTCAGCAGCAGGGCGCAACCCTGGTCCATAAAGACCCGGAGTATGATACGCTCCAAGGCCAGCTTCCGCTGGAAGCCCTCCCCTACAAGACGCCCCGTGCTTAAAGCATCTGAATATCGTAGACGGTCTGGATGCCCCAGGGCACGCGATACGGCTGAGTTGTGCGCTTGCGGCCGTGCATGGCGTGGTCGTAGGCCAGGTGGAGCGTCTTGACGAGGGCGGTCGCGTCGGCCTCCCAGTCCTGACGGGTACAGCGCAGGAAGACGGCCGGGAAGGCGATGCTGTCTGCCCCACCGCTGTCACCCAGCACCTGCATCTGAATAGTGTAGCAGCCGGGTGGCGTCTCCTCAGCGCCAAAGTCAACCGGGTCGTCGCTCCACTGGAGTTCCAGATAGAGCACGTGATCCTGGGCCGAGGGGTGGCGCGGGTCATACTGGTGGGTGGTGCCAAAGTAGCGCATCAGCCGGCTGTAGTCGCCCAGGTGCTCGCGCTGGAAGCGGCGCACGCTGGACAGCAGCCGCGAGTCGAGCAGGATGTCGTCCAGGCGGCGTATGGCCGCGCGCTGAGCGTGGACGGCTGCCTGGCTCAGGCCCTGCTCTGGGTGGTCGTCGTCCGGCTTACCCGTCATGGCCTCAAGGGGATGCTGTTCCAGGGCATCAGACATGGTGTCCTCCGGAGTGCGTAGGAAGGGATGGGAAGGGATGGGCAGGAACAGGCAGGAACATTACCCAGGCTAGCGGTCAGGGTGTCGAGGGACAGTCACCGCGCCCGCGTCGGGTCCTCAATAGCGGCCGCGTCCGCGTCGTCCACGCGCCAGTCCAGCAAGCCGCCCTGCCACTCATCCTGGAGCGAGGCCGGCGCTTCGACCAAGGTACCCACCGCTTCGGCGGCGACGCTGCCATCCGGCAGGCGCAGTTCCCCGCGCGCCGTCATGAGCCGCCGCTTGCGTTCGACAATCTCGCCCACCCCTGTCAGCGTCTGATCGAGGGGGATGGGCTGGCGGTAGCGCACTTCCATGCGCGCGGTCACCATCCACAGGTTGTGGGCAATCGCCACGCGGCCCATGACCTCATCGAGAATGGCATAGGCGATGCCGCCGTGCAGGATGCCAGGGTAGCCCTGGTGGGCGGCCTGGGGGGTGAACGTCGTCCACACCCGCTCGCCGTCGAAGTCGAACGTGAGACGCAGGCCAATGGGGTTCTCACGTCCGCAGCAGAAGCACATTTTGGAACTGGGTTGACGTTGCATGGGGCAAGGATACCCCAGGCGCGGCAAGCTGTCAAAACAGAGCAACCTATTATTGCTGACGGGGACAGCGTGTGGTACAATACGCGACGCACGAGCCGCTACGGCGGATGTATGGACGGTGAGGCGAGAGGAGAGGGGGATGTCCTGGCTCGACTTTTTGCCCTGGCGACGGCCGAAGGCGGCGTCGGAGGAGAGCGCGGCTCCGACCGACGCGGACTATGAGAGCTATGACCTGCTAGATGCGGCGGATTTTACGTCAACCGAGCATTCGGGCGTAGACAAGAAGATGCTGGCGGCCGTCAATATGACGGGCGCGTTCGGCCGCGAGCGGCACCTGGAACGGCTGGAGGAGCGCATCGCCCAGGTCAAGGCCGGGCAGAACCGGGCGCTGATTCTGATGGGTGAGGACGGCAGTGGGCAAAGCTTCTTTCTGAACCGGCTGCAAGCCCTCGGCCGCGAGTGGGGCGTGACGGTGCTCGACAGCAAGTGCGATGAGCGCGACCAGGCCAACCCCTACCGGCCCTTCTTTGGCGCCCTGGGGCTGGCGGTCAATAGTAACGGGCAGGTCATTCGGGCCAGCGAAGTCGGTCTGGAAGGCGATACTGTCTCCAACATTGTGCAGGGCGTCCTGTCCATCGCGCCCATCGTCTCGCTGGCCGTGCCCGGCAGCGCGCTGGTCATGGTCGGCGTTCCCCTCGCCCTCCAATTACGCCAGATGATCTTCGACAAGCGCAAGCACGCCCAGGAGAGCCGCATGGTGCGGGCGACACCCAACTACCAGTTCATCCGGCGGGCGGTCGAGGAGATTCACAAGCAGCGCGGCCAACCCGTCGTCCTGGTCATTGACGACTTCAACCGCGCCTCGCCCACCACCCACGAACTGATAGACCACCTGTTGGACAGCCCGGCCCAGTTGCTCATCGTGCTGGGCTGGGACCTGGGCCTGCCCGTCCCAACGCGCAACCTCAGCCGCCTCGAAACGATCCTGCCCGCAGAGATGCAGAAGACGGTGCGGCGCGGTGCGGGCGAGGTGGATTTCCTGGAGCCGCTGCCGGCCCAGAAGGGCCTGGCGCTGATTGGGCAGCTTGACCCCGAACGCCGCATCCCTGACGACCTGCGCCAGCGGGTGGCGGAATTGAGCCGAGGCTACCCCGTTACCATCCTCACCGCCGTGCGCTATCTCCACAACGGCGGCGACCCCAGCCTGTTCTGGGACACGCGGGTGGGGGCCGACTCGACCTCGTCCAGCCGCATCCTCATCGCCACGATGACCCAGAACATCTTTGGCCGCCTCTCCAGGCGCAGCCGCAACCTGGTCCAGGCGGCGGCGATGATGGGCCGCAGCTTCCCCTACCGCCTGCTGACCCTGCCGCGCCTGATCTACCACTTTGGCCTGGGCAAAGGCGAGCGCGTCGTCCTGCGCACCCTGAGCCGACTGACGCGGGCGGGGACCATCCTCACCCTCGACCCGGCTGACCCCGACTACGTGCGCTTCGCCAACGACTTCGTCTATACTTACGTCGTGCGGCGCACACCCAGGCTGGTCCGCCGCGTGGACCACCTGCGCATCGCCCAGGCGTGGGACAAGGACCAGGGTGCGCTGCCCAGCCGCTTCTCGCAAGCCATCGCCGCGCATTACGCGGCGGGCGGTGAGCGGGGCTCGGCGCTGACGCACTATGCCCGCGCGGCCGAGTTCTGGACAGGCAACGACCTCTACCGCGACGCCATCACCTGCTCCAGGCGCGCCCTCAAGCTCCTGAAGAGCTTGCCGGACACCGACGAGTACCGCGAGGCGCGGGTGACGAGCCTGGTGAACCTGGCCTTCTGCTACGAGCAGGTGAATGACGGGGCGCGGGCGGCGCGATACTATCGCCAGGCGCTGGCCCTGGTCCGCCACGACCGCAAGCGCACGGCGGAACTCGACGGCCACCTGGGCTACCTGGCCTACCAGACGGGCGACTTCCGCACGGCGCGCGAGCACCTGGACCGCGCCGACGCGGCCTACCGCGCCCTGGACGACGTGGATGGCCGCTTGCAGGTCGGCCTGTACCGCGCGCGGCTGTTCAACCAGGTGCGCGACTTCGGCGGGGTGATGGCGGTCCTGGGGGAGGCGGTGAGCCTGGGTGAGGCGGCGGGCAAGACCGCCGACCTGGACCTGTTCTACCAAGAGTTGGGGCTGGCGCACGGCCGGCTGTCGCAGTGGGCCGAGGCTGACGACTACCTGCGCAAGGGGCTGGCGCTGGCCCAGGCCAAGGGCGACCGCGTGTCGCAGGCCCAGGGCTACCACTTCCTGGGCCGCGTCGAAAGCTGGCACCAGAACCCCGAGGCCGTCGGCCACCTGGAGCAGGCCATCACCCTGCTGGACGGCGGCCGACGCGACGAGCGGCTCTACGCCCAGGTGCTCAACACCCTGGCCGACACCTATCAACGCCTGTCGCGCCCCGACGAGGCCCTCGCCACCTTCAAGCAGGCCACGGCGCTCATGGAACGGCTGGGCGACCAGTTCGGCCTGGGCGTGGCCTACGGTGGCATGGGGCGGCTGCTGTATGCCCAGTGGCGCTTCGAGGAGGCCGTCACTTATCTGACCAGGGACGTCGCCCTCCTGGCCGAGCAGGCGCGCGAGAACGCCTCGGTCATCAACCAGTTGCTCAACCAGACCGCCGCCGCCTACGCCCGGTTGGGGCAGCGCGACGAGGCGCTGGCGACGCACCGCCGCGCCCTGGCGGCCATTGACGACATCGCGGATCCCCGCGCCCACGACACGTCGCTTGGCTTTAGCCATCTGCAACTGGCCGAAATCCTGGCCGAGACCTATCAGGGGGCGGACGACCTGCCCCCGGCCCGCGCCGCCCTGGCCCAGGCCCGCCAGTACCTGACCAGCCCGCGCCTCACGCCCTACCTGGACTTCCTGGCGGCGCGGCTGGCGCGGCGCGCGGGCGAGTACGACCAGGCCGCCGCCCTGTTGGAGGGCTGTCTGAGTGGCGAGGCGCCCATCGCCGACGCCGAGAAGGCGCTGATGTGGCTGGAAGCGGGACGGGTCGCCCAGGCGCAAGGCCAGGTGGCGCTCGCCCGAACCGCGTTGGAGCAGGTGAGGGCGTTGGCCGCGAAGTTGGGCAATACACGGCTGGCTGCCCTGGCCGAGGCTGAGTTGGGGCCGACGGGCGGCTCGCCGCTGGACAGGCCCCAGGTGGAGGAAGAGGCGTATGTTTCCAGTCCGACGGGCTAACCGCGACATCACCGACCTCTATCCCTATCCCATCGCCACCGCCTATCTCAAATTGTACCAGACCGGCGACCCGACGGGACGCCACGAACGGCTCAAAGACCTGTTCGAGGTGACGGTCAAATACCTGGCGTCCATCGTCTTGGCGCAGTATCTCCGCGACCGCCTGGCCGACGGCGCGACGTATGGCAGCCCAGCCGTGGACGCGGCCCTGCTCAACCTCAAGCGGCCGTCGCTGGGCCACTGGGTCGGGCTGCTGCGTGACGTGCTGGCCCACTACACTAAGATCAAGCAGCAGTCGGCGCTGGTCCTGCCCGACCTGTACGACGCCGTGTTCCAGAAGCGGGCGAAAGCCGAGTTTCCCGCCCTGGTCGCGGCCTTCAACCACCTGCGCGCCGAGTACACGCCCAAGGAAGGCGGCGAGGTCCAGGCGACGACGGTGCGCGACTTCCTGGACAAGTTCGTGACCTATCGCAACAAGCAGATCGGCCACGGCACGGCGCAAACCGTCCAGTTCTACCAGCAGAAGCTCGACCTGCTGCTGCCGGCCCTGGAGGAAATGCTGCTGGCGATGCCCTTCCTGTCCCAGTGGCCGCTGCTGTTCATCCAGGGCGTCCAGGTGGACGACCAGGGCCAGGACACCCTCGACCTGCTGGCCTACAGCGGCACGTATGCCATGCCGCTCACGCCGTGGCGGGCCGAGGACACCGAGCACCGCTGGCTGCCCAAGCGCCTCTACTTTGGGCAGGTGACGCCCGACGGGATGGTCAAGCCGGTCCTGCCCCTGTACCCGCTGATGCTCATGGCCCTCGCCAAGGGCGCGCCGGACCCAGAGCCGTCCATCTACACCCTCAACGCCCTCGAACCCCTGGAATATATCTCCTACGAGGGCCGCAAGCCCTACATCCCCGACAAAGGCTCGCTGGACCTGGGTATCTGGGGCAAGCTCGACGCGCTGCCACCCCTCGCGCCGACGACGGAAGCGGCGACCGCGCCCGGCCCGGCGACGCGCGGCAAGCAGGGCGTCCCGCCGCCCAC
>CAZFUK010000144.1:0-10634 GCA_964522005.1 uncultured Anaerolineales bacterium
GGTGGCCGAAGTGGGCCACGGCGGCGGCCACCACTTGGGCGGGGGCGTGTGGCTCGCGCAGGTCCACCGCCTGGACCAGACTGGCCGTGGGGAGCGTCGCCGCCAGTTCCTCCAGCTTGTCGCCCGACCGCGCCACGAGGGTCAACGCCACGCCCTCGGCGGCCAGCGTCTCGGCAATGGCGCGGCCAATGCCCCGACTCGCGCCCGTCACCAGCCCCACCTTACCCGCCAATTGAAGGTCCATGTCTCTCCCCTTAGCCGCGCCACTGGTTGGCGCGCTTGTTCTCGGCGGCCAGCCGCGCCGTCTCTTCGACGCGGTTGGCGCGGGTCTCCGGCTTCTTGGCCGTAGAGATCCATTCCAGGATACCGCGCTTGACCGAGCGCGGGAAGGCCGCGAAGTTCGCCTCCGCCGTCTCGTAGCGCGCCAGGGCAGCCGCCAGGTCCGGCGGGATTTCCAGGTTCTCCACCGCATCGAGGGCGTACCACGACCCGTCCTGCCTGGCCGCCTCGATCTTGGCGAGACCCGGCGGCGCCATGAGGCCCGCCCCGAGCAGCCGCTCGATGCGCTCCTTGTTGGGCCGCGACCAGCCGGTGCGCGGCTTGCGCGGCGCGAACCAGAGCATCGTCCGCTCGTCGTCCAGCTTGGCCCCCTTGCTGTCAATCCAGCCGTAGCACAGCGCCTCCTCCACCGCCGCCTCATACTCGACGGTAGGACGGCCGGCGGCCTTCTTGTAGCTGATGAACCACACGCCTTCCTTGCGGGTGTGGTTCTGGGCCAGCCACTCCCGCCACGCGGCTCGTGTCTCGGGGTGGACTGAGTTTTCTGGAGGTTGAACGGTCATGGATAGAGCTTCTCCCCTCGCTCCAGCATCGCGATAAACTGCTCGATGCGCTTGGCGCGGGTGGCGGGTGTTTTGGCGGTCTGAACGCGGAACAGGATCGCGTAGCGGTTGACACTGTTGAGGGTGGCGAAGAAGGCGGCGGCCTGGGGGTGAGCGTCGAGGCCGGCCTGGAGGTCGTCGGGCACGGTGGCCGCGCGCTGCGAGTCGTAGGCGGCGTCCCAGCGGCCGTCCTGCCGCGCGCTCTCCACGGCCGCCAGGCCCAGCGGTTTCATCTGGCCGCTCTCGATGAGGGCCTCGGCCTTGGCGCGGTTAACCTTGGACCAGATGCTCTTGGGGCCGCGCGGCGTAAACTTCTGGAGCCAGAACTGGTCATCGTAGCCCTTCTTCTGGCCGTCAATCCAGCCATAGCACAGCGCGACCTCCAGGGCCTCGGCGTAGGTCACCGACGAGTGGCCCGACTCCTTCTTGGCGAGTTGCAGCCACACGCCCGGCGACGCGGCGGCCTGTTCGTCCAGCCACGCGGCCCAGTCAGCCGGCGTCGGAAACAGCAGGATGGGCAGGTCTTGGCTCGGTTTCGGTTTCATACTCGCTCCCTTGGGCTGATGGACACATCCGGTCTTGGCGAGGCCAGATTGACGAAGACGGCGTCAGACTGTAAGGGCCGGCCGTCCTGGTCATAGCTGAAGTTGAACATTTCGCTTAGCTCGAAGCCAGCGTCGCGCAGGAATTCGTAGACGTCGCCGAACCTGGGCTGGCCGCGATAGTGATCGAAGAAGGACACCTCGGTGACGATTAGACTGGTTTGGCGCAGGGTCTCCCGTCCGCCGCCGAAGACTTCAAGCTCGTAGCCTTGAACATCCACCTTGAGCAGGTCCAGGTTCGTCAGTCCGCAGTCGCTCATCACGTCGTCGAGGGTCCGCACGGGTACGTCCACCGTGCCAACGCTGTCGAGTGACAAACCGAGCAGGTCACTAGATTCTGGTGTTACGTCCAAAATAGAACTACTTGCCCGCCAGGACAACACGTTCAATGTCGCGGCGCCGCTCTGGCGCCCCAGGGCGCAACCGAAGACCCGCTGGCGGGGCGCGAAGCGCCGGGCGGCGAGGCGCGCAGCCAGGTCGGGCAGCGGTTCCACCAGGCCCATGAAGGTCGGGTGATAGAGCTGCGATAGTTGCTCGGCGACCGTGCCATCGTGCGCCCCCACGTCCAGGATCGAGCGAGGGCGCCAGGGTAACGCTTTCCCCCAGGTCGTCGCGCCCAGCACCAGGGGCAGACTGAGCCACGGCCAGACAGCGCGCCTATCCCCACGCGCGAAGAGACTGGCCCGCGCCTCGGGGGCGGTCACCGCATGATAATGCAGCCATCTCCGCCAACTCATAAGCTCACCTGTATCAGCCGACGACTTGGCAACACGGACCACCTCTGTTACAATAAGCCCCTGCTCGACAAACCGATTCCCCCCAGGCCGGAGAATAGCCATGAGGACCACCGTCCCCTAGTCTGGCGGTTTTTGGCAGTTCCCCGGCTGTGTCTGGCGTCTCGCATACTCGATAATCAGCCTGTAGCCGAACATGCATCCCTCTACATCCCTACATCTCTACATCCCTACATCTGGAGCAGACCCATGACGACTAATGCTGAACTCATCTCCGCCAGAACACGGTCCATCCCGCGCATGACTACCCTGCAACAGGCGCTACTCAGCCTGTTCTGGTTCGCCACCAACGCCCACTGGACGGCCATCCTGATTGTCCTGCTGCCGGCCCAGGTGCTCCAAATGGCCCCAGAGGCGGTCAAGGGGCAGACGGTCGGCCTGATTCTGGGCCTCGGCGCGGCCATCTCCATGCTCGTCGCGCCCTTCTTCGGCGCGCTGTCCGACCGCGTCAAGACGCGCTGGGGGCGGCGCAAGCCCTTCCTCGTCGTCGGCGTCGTCGGCAACATCCTCGGCCTGCTGGCCCTGGCCTACATCCCCACCGCCGGGCTGCCCTCACCCATCCCGCTGTACCTGGCCGCCTTCATGGTCGTCGAACTCTTCAACAACATCGCCACGGCGCCCTACTCCGCGCTCATCCCCGACCTCGTCCCCCACGAGCAGCGCGGCTCGGCTTCGGGCTGGATGGGCCTGATGACCATGCTTGGCTCCTTCGTCGGCGGCGTCGCCGGCCTCTTCCTCGGCGTTCAGGCTCTCTACGGCCTGCTCATGGTCATCCTCGCCGTCGTCACCCTCATCTGCGTCACGACGGTCCACGAGCCGGTCCCGCCCCACGTCCCGCCCTTCCACCTGGGCCAGTTCTTCAGCGGCCTCCTCTCGCCCTTCCGGTCGCGCGACTTCACCTGGGTCTTCCTGACGCGCTTCCTCGTCGGCATGGGCACCTTCACCGTCCAGGAGTTCCTCCAGTACTACCTGCGCGACACCGTCGGCGCGCCCTTTATCCTATTCGGGATGACCGTCTCCGACAAGCCGGAGCAGGCCGTGTCCTTCTTCATCACGACGCTCCTCATCGGCGCGGTCATCTCGTCCCTGGCGGCGGGCGTCCTGTCCGACCGCTACGGGCGCAAGCTCATGGTCTACCTGTCGGGCGCGCTCCAGGGGGCGGTCGTGGCCGTGTTCATCTTCTTCCACAATTACACCCTGGCTGTGCTGATGGGGATTGTGTTCGGGCTGGGCTACGGCGCGTACCAGGCGGTGGACTGGGCGCTGGCGTCGGACGTGCTGCCGAGTGAGGACGACTACGCCAAGGACATGGGGGTGTGGCACGTGGCATTCACTCTGCCGCAGGTGGTGGGGCTGCCCATCGCGGGCTTCCTGCTGGACCGCTTCCAGGTGGTGGGGGCGGGCATCGGCCAGCCCAACCTGGGCTACACCGTCATCTTCACCGTCGCCGTCGTCTACTTCATCCTCGGCACCGTCTTCGTGCGTCAGATTAAGAGCGTACGCTAGTATTAGAAATGATGGGCTGCCCCGGCCTATCGTCTATCAAGAGACGCACCGCTGGTTCAAGGCTAGCGTATTCGAGGCCATGGTCCACGCCCTGTACCTCCTTGCCACAGGGCAACCCGACTGTTTACACCGCTTGCTCAGGGACCTCCAGACCCTTGAGAGCGAGTTGCTCGGAGAAGTGGCAGGCGGCGAGATGACCGCCGCCGACATCGCGCAGTGGCGGTACAACCTCTGTACAGACCTGTTGAGCGTAGGGGCAGCGGGGGTGGAAGGGACAGCCACTGGGCTTGTTGGCCGGGTCAGCCACCTCGCCTCGCAGCATGATACGGCTATGCCTCTTTAGACGAGGGTCGGGTTTGGGTACGGCGGACAACAGGGCTTCAGTGTAGGGATGTTGAGGATGGTAGAAGAGCTTCTGCTTGTCGGAAAGTTCCACCAGCTTGCCGACGTACAGCACGGCTACTCGATCGGCCAGGTACTGGACGACACTCATGTCGTGCGAGATGAACAGGTAAGTGAGACCGGACTCGCGCTGGAGGTCTTGCATCAGATTGAGAACCTGGGACCGTACCGAGAGGTCCAGAGCTGAGACGGCCTCATCGGCCACCACCAGACGCGGGTTTAACGCCAGCGCGCGCGCGATGACCAGGCGTTGACGCTCACCGCCACTGAAGGCATGGGGGTAGCGCCGCATGTATTCGGGCCGCAGACCGACGCGGTTGAGGAGGGTGGCGACGCGGTCTTGCAGTTCACCCCCCGACGCGACGTGGTTGATCTTCAAAGGCTCGCCCACGATTTCCAGCACCGTCATCCGAGGGTTGAGGGAGGAAAATGGGTCCTGAAAGATCATCCGAATTTCCTGGCGATAAGGGGCCAACTCTTGATCGTTGAGGCTCGCCAGGTCTACGACATGCCTATCCGTGCGCCGATAGAGAACCTCCCCACCCGTCGGCCGATATACCCGTAGGATAGCGCGCGCAATGGTCGTCTTACCGCTGCCGCTCTCCCCCACCAGGGCCAGGGTCTCCCCTTGACGGATCGCAAAATCCACCCCATCCACGGCCTTCACGTAACCCACCGTCCGGCGGAGGAAACCTCGCTGGATGGGGAAGTGCATCTTCAGGTCGTTGACTTGCAGCAGCGTCGCGTCATCGAAGGTCCCGCCAGCCCCCGCCGCCAGGGTCGGGGTCGGGGCTGGGGTTGGGGCCAGTGCATCATGAGCCATTGTTACCTCCCGCAACGGTTGCACTCTCCGTTGTAGCCACCTCAACCTTGCCTGTGTCCGCGCCCCCGTAGAGCAGACAACGTACTTCCCGGCCGCCCTCCAGGAAAATACGTGGCGGGCGAATGCGGTCACAGAGGCCGGGCATGAAACTATCGCAGCGAGTGTGGAACGGGCAGGCCGGCGGACGATGGAAGGGGCTGGGAACCATGCCGCGAATGGAGTCTAAGCGCTGGGGGTTGGTCAAACCGACCTTCGGAATGGAGCGGAGGAGCGCCTGGGTGTAGGGGTGCTTGGGGGCATGGAAGATTTCATCGACCGTCCCGCGTTCGACCTCCATACCCAGGTACATGACCACCACCTCGTCGGCCATCTCCGCAACTACCCCCATGTCATGGGTGATCAGCATGACCGCCATATGCAGTTGGGCCTGGAGGTCGCGGATGAGTTCCAGGATCTGAGCTTGCATCGTCACGTCCAGGGCGGTGGTCGGCTCATCAGCAATCAGCAGGTCGGGTCGGCAGGCGAGCGCCATGGCGATCATCGCTCGCTGCCGCATCCCACCGCTCAGTTGGAACGGGTAGGTATCAATACGCAGGTCAGGCTTCGGAATGCCCACCTGTCCCAAGACTTCGATGGCGCGGGCGCGCGCCTCGTCCTTCGTTATCGGCAAGTGGAGCAGGATGCCTTCCATGATCTGGTCACCGATGGTGTGGACCGGACTCAGGGACGTCATCGGTTCCTGGAAGATCATTGAGATTTCTTTGCCACGAATAGAGCGTATCTCTTGGCCGCGTGGATTCAGCTTGGCAAGGTCCACGGTCTCCGTGACCTGACCTCCACCTGTCTTGCTTAAGGTTCGGTGATACAGAATCTCACCTTCCACGATGCGCCCAGGTGGATCAACGATTTGCAGAATCGAGCGTGCGGTCACACTCTTGCCTGAGCCACTCTCTCCCACAACACACAGGGTCTTGCCACGAGGGATGACAAAGCTGACCCCATCCACGGCTCGGACCTCACCTTCCATCGTTGGGAAGTATGTCTTCAGATCCTTAACCTCGATAAGCAGGTTTGTGTGTCCAACCCCCTGAGCCGTCTGGGGGGCGCCCACCGTCGAGGATGAAAACCCTACGTTCGCCATGCGTCCTCCTTCGCCAGTGACGGGTAGCCCGCCATGTGCCACATTCAAACCCAGAACGCCCAGCTGCCAGTGGCCCTAACGGTTGTAGGGGTCGGCGGCATCGCGCAGGCCATCCCCCAGGAAGTTCAGGGCGACGACGGCCAACACGACGAGGATAGCCGGCGAGAGCAGCCAGGGGGCAGTCGCTACGGCGCGGATATTTTGAGACTCCTGGAGCATCACACCCCAACTCACCAACGGCGGGCGCAACCCTAGCCCCAGGAAGCTCAACGAGGTCTCCGCGAGAATCATACCTGGAATAGCCAGTGTGACGGAGGCAATAATGTGGCTCATGAAGGAGGGGACCATGTGACGCAGGATGATGCGCATCTGGCTCGCTCCATCCAGCCGGGCGGCCGTCACGAAGTCCTCTTCCCGCAACGCCAGAATCCGGCCACGCACCACGCGCGCCATGCCCGTCCAGCCAATCAGCGACAGAATAACCGTAATTCCGAAGTAGATCCACAGTGAGGGCCATGTTGGCGGTAGGGCCGCCGACAGCCCCATCCACAACGGAATGTCGGGGATGGAGCGCAGAAACTCTATGGTGCGTTGGATCAAGTTGTCCACCACACCACCGTAATAGCCCGAAATACCACCGAGGATGATACCCAAGGTGAGACTGAGGGTAACGCCTACCAGACCAATCGACATGGAGATGCGCGTCCCATAAATGAGACGGCTCAGCACATCACGTCCCAGCCGGTCTGTACCGAGAAGGTACATCGGGGCGCCACTCTGAGCGGGTCCGATGAGGTGAAGGTCGGTGGGGATAAGACCCAGGAGTTTATAGGGCGTGCCATGGGCCAGCAGGGTGATGGGATAGCGCACGGACTCGTCTACGGCGAAGGTGCGCCGCAACGCGACAGGATCCACCGTGGATTTGTACCCCAAGACGTAGACCTGGCCCTGGTCAAGGCGGAGCGGGGTGGGCGGCGCGTAGGTGTACTGGACATTGGGTGTTTCGGGGTCGAAGGGGGCCAGGAACTCGACAAAGATCGCCATGAGATAGATGGCAATCGTTACCATCGCGCCCAGCATAGCCAGCTTGTGGCGGCGAAACTTCCACCACATTAGGCGCCACTGTGAGGCTACCTCGATCCTGTCTTCCGCCGCCGGCCGTGCTCTTACGGGCGCAAGGTCGGGGGTCAGTGGTTGTGCCTGTGCCATATTACCTCCTTGTCGGTGCGCCATCTATGCGCATCCACCCTATGTGTGACACATCCAGGGGCCAGCCCGGGGCCTTACTGCAATCGGATGCGCGGGTCGAGCCAGGCGAGCATGAGATCGGACAGCAGCGTGCCGATGACAGTGAGAGTCGCTAACATCAAGATGATGGTCCCCGCCAGATACATATCCTGGGAGAGCAGCGCTTGTAACAGCAAGGGGCCTGTCGTGGGTAAGCTGAGGACGACGGAGACAATGGTGGCGCCAGAGACGAGGCCGGGCAGGATGTAGCCCACGGTACTCACAAAGGGATTTAGGGCCAGGCGAACGGGATACTTAGTCAGAAGTTTCATCTCCGCCAAACCCTTCGCGCGGGCGGTGACCACGTAAGGCTTGTGTAGCTCATCCAGCAGGTTAGCCCGCATGGTGCGGATCAAACTCCCCGTCCCACCCAGGCCGATGATAATCGTGGGTATCCAGAGATGGTTGAGAAAGTCAAGGAGTTTAGCTGTACTCCAGGGAGCTTCAGCGAACTCAGGTGAGAATAGGCCGCCCACACTCTGGTTCAAGTACTTGAACGAGAAGTACAGCAGCAGCAGGGCGAGCAGGAAGTTAGGCACGGCGATGCCGAGGAACGCCAGGAGCGTGGCGAGATAGTCACCGACGGTGTAGCGTTTGACCGCCGAGTAGATGCCCACGGGAAAGGCAATCAGCCACACGAGAAGCAACCCGGCGAGCGAGAGGACAAAGGTGAGGAGCAGACGCTCCCCAATCAAGTCCTTCACCGGGCGGTTATATTGGAACGACTGGCCGAAGTTGCCGCGTGGGAAGCCCGACACCCACTTGAAATACTGGACATAGATCGGCTGTCCCAGCCCATATTGGTCCTTCAACGCCTCGAGAGCAGCGGGATCAACCTCGGACCCTTGAGCCGTCAGACTAGCCACCATCGTGTCGAGGAAGTCACCCGGGGGGAGCTGGATGATAATGAAGGTGACGATGGAGATGATGATCAGGGTCGGAATCATGTATAACAAGCGCCGCGCCAAGAAGCTGAGCATAAGTCACCTCCGTGTCTTAACGTCCCATCCACCCACCATCCACCAGCAGGATGGTCCCATGGACATAGCGGGCCGCATCGGAGGCCAGGTAGAGGGCCGCCCCCTTGAAGTCCTCTGGCTCTCCCCACCGCCCTGCCGGAATGCGTTCCAGAATCTGGCGGCTGCGCACCGGGTCAGCGCGGAGCGCCTCCGTGTTGTCCGTGGCGATATAGCCGGGCGCGATGCCGTTGACGTTCACCCCGCGCCCCGCCCACTCGTTCGCCAGCGCCTTCACCACTTGCCCCACCCCACCCTTGCTCGCCGAGTAGCCGGGCACATTGATGCCCCCCTGAAACGTCAGCAGGGAGGCGGTGAAGATAATCTTGCCACTCCCCCGCGCCACCATATCCCGCCCAATCTCCCGACTCAGGATGAACGGCGCGCTCAGGTTCGTTTCCAGAATCTGGTCCCAATACTCGTCCGGGTGCTCGGCCGCCGGCTGCCGCTTGATGGTCCCCGCGTTGTTGACCAGGATATCAATGACCGGGAAGTCGCGCTTCACTTGCGTGATGAAGGCGTAGAGCGCCTGGCGGTCCGCGAAGTCGCAGGCGTAGCCCTTGAACCGTCGCCCCAGGCCTGTCACCGCCTGTTCCACCCCACTCCCCGCCGGCTCCAGCGAAGCGCTGACGCCGATGATGTCCGCCCCCGCCTCCGCCAGTCCCTCGGCGATAGCCTGACCGATCCCCCGCCGTGCCCCCGTCACCAGCGCGGTCTTCCCATCGAGTCTAAATAAGTCCAGGATGCTCATCGCTGCCTCGTTTCCATGCCTTCACGGGTCTTGATAATCCGAGCCGGTACACCGCCCACCACACTGCCAGGCGGCACATCATGCGTAACCACCGCCCCCGCCGCCAGCACCGAGCCGCCCCCCACCGTCACCCCCGCCACAATCACCACCCGCCCCCCTACCCAGACGTCGTCCTCGATCACAATGGGCGCCGGCCGCAGCCCTTGCGCCGTGATAGGCCGCGTCGGGTCGTCAAACACATGGTTGGCGGCAATCATCATCACGCCAGGGGCGATGCGCACGTGGTTCCCAATCCGAATCAGCCCCTCCCGCCCCTCCCGCGTGCCATAGCCGACCAGGCTGGAGTACGCCTGCACCGAGCAGTTCGCCCCCATCTCCACGTTACCCTGGATGACTGCTCCCGGCGCGACGGTGCAGCGGGGGCCAAGGCGAACGGCGCCCTGGCGGGGGTGGATACGCGCCTCCGGGCTGATGAGGCAACTCGGGTGGATGCTCACGTAGCGGTGGCGGGTGGCGAGGCGCCGCCCCACCCACAGCGCTACCCGCTGGCCCAGCGTCTCGCGCGCCGGCATGCTCATCCCACCGTCGAGCAAGCGCCACAGGCTCATAGCGGCGCCTCAATCTCGGCCAGCGTCCCGTGGCGGCCCGGCAGCGTATTAACCAGCACATGCCGGCCACTGGGGTCGAAGACCGGGTGATGATCAATCAGGTACGGGTGGCGGCCAGGCCGCAGTTCACCCCCGTACACCCGTGGCAACTCGTAGCGCGCCACCATCCGGTCCGTCCGCGTGTCCAGGAAGACCGTCTCGCCCTGCTGGGCATACGAGTCCGTCACCACCAGGTTCGGCTGAGCCGGACATACGCTGGGATGGCCGCCGCTCGCGTGTCGACTCAGCCGACGATAGCCACTCCCATCCCACCCCACTTCGGCCAAGCACAGCCGCTCTGGGGCATCGGGGTTGGGTCCGTAGCCAATCAGCCGCTCGCCGTCCGGCTGCCACGACCAGTGCAGCCCGCGTCGGCCGAAGCTCAGGTCCAAGGCCAGGTGAATCTCACCCAGTTCGCGGTCGGCGGTCATGACATAGGCCAGCCGCGGTTCGCCGCGCGCCGCCACCGTGTTGTGGTTGCCAAAGTAGAACAGACAGCGGTCGCCTGTCGGGCTCCATCGGACACAGTACAGCATCAGGGTCAGGCCATCCTCGGCCCCCAGCCGGCGCTTGACCTCATGGTCGGCCGCCCAGAGCCGGTCACGCTGCGGGTGTCGCTCCAGCATCTCGGCCACGCTCAGCCGCAGCCGACGAGTCGGCGGGTCGAAGGTGTACTCGAATAGGCCGTGGGCATCACGCGCCTGGAACGGGACGGGCGCATCGTCCGGTGAATACGTCTTGGCATCAGCATAGCCCGCCGCGTAGAGCATCCCCAGCAAGCCCG
>CAZFUK010000145.1:0-10279 GCA_964522005.1 uncultured Anaerolineales bacterium
TTCGGATGATTATCGGTGGGGAAGCGGCAACGTTTGACGAGGAGGGGCGGGTGGGGTAAGATGGGGACCAGGCGGGGGAACCCTGACAGGTCTTGGAGACCTGTCAGGGTTGGTAGACAGCCATTCTATGGAGGAGGCCCAGCATGAAAGTGGAAGCCAAGCTGGCGGAGATGGGGCTGGTCTTGCCCGCGCCCATCCAGGTCCCACCGGGCGTGCGGCTCCCGTTCGCCGTTGTGCGCGTGCGCGGCAACCGCGCCTACATCGCCGGCCACTCGGCGCAGAACCCCGACGGTACCGTGGCCGGGCCGTTGGGCAAGGTCGGGACCGACCTGACGGTGGAGCAGGGCTACCACATGGCGCGGCTGACCGCGCTCTCCATCCTGGGCAGCCTACAGCGCACCCTGGGCGACCTGGACCGCGTCGCGGCCTGGCTGCGCGTCTTCGGCATGGTCAACTGCGCGCCCGACTTCACCCAGCAGCCCGCCGTCATCAACGGCTTCTCCGACCTGATTCTCGACCTGTACGGCCCTGACGCCGGCGCGCACGCCCGCTCCGCCGTCGGCCACGTCGCGCTGCCCTTTGGCATTCCGGTCGAAGTCGAAGCCGAAGTCGAAATCAGGGAGTAGACCCAAAGGCCGCTTCGACGGCGCGGTAGACCTCCCACAGCGGGACGCCGTGCGCCTCGGCAGCGCGGCGGCAGCTTTCGTACTCGGGCGCGACGCGGCGGCGGCCGTCGGGGAGGTGCGCGACCTTGGCGGCCAGCGGGCCAAAGCGCGTCTCGACCGTGACCAGCTCGCGGGGCAGGCACAGGCGCTCCAGGTCCTGCCGCCGCACGCCCAGTGTCATCGTCTCGGTCAGGACGAGCGCGCTCAGCGCCTCCGCCTGGTCAGGCCGACATACCACGGTCAACAGCGTGCCCGGCCGCCCCTTCTTCATCTGTATGGGGGTCAGGTACACGTCCAGCGCGCCCGCGTCGAACAGCCGCCGCGCCGCGTAGTCGTACCACTCCGGCGACATGTCATCAATCTGCGTCTCCAGCACGCTCACGCGCTCGGCCGTCAGCCCCGCCGCCTGCGTCTCTCCGACGACCAGCCGCAGCACGTTGGCGAACGGGAAGTCCCTGGTTCCCGCGCCGTACCCCGTCGCCTGGACCGTCATGGGCGGGAAGGCCGCGCCCTCCGCCACCGTGGTCAGGATAGCCGCGCCCGTCGGCGTCACCATCTCGCCCTCGACATCCACATAGCGCACGGGCGCGCCCTTCAGGAGTTCCATCACTGCCGGACCCGGCACGGGCAGCAGCCCATGCGCCGTGCGTATCGTCCCGCGCCCCGACGGCAGCGGCCCACAGAAGACGCGCTCGACCCCCAGCGCGTGCAGCCCGACCACCGCGCCGACAATGTCAATCAGCGTGTCCAGGTTGCCCATCTCGTGCAGGTGTACCGTCTCGCGCGTCGCGCCGTGGACGCGCGCCTCGGCGTCGAAGATGCGCTGGAAGACGCGCAGGCTGTCGGCTTTGACCCGCTCGGCCAGACCGCTCGCCGTGATGACCCACTCCACGTCGGCGTAGTGGGCCAGCCGAGTCGCTGGGTCTACGCCCACCTGGACCTGGGTGGCCCGCAGCCCGCGTCGAATCACCGTCACGGCGTCCAGCGTCCAGCCCGCCACGCCCAACTGGGCCAGCCCCGCCCGCAGCGTCTCAACGGCCACCCCCACGTCTACCAGCGCGCCCAGCAGCATGTCGCCGCTCGCGCCCGCGAACGGTTCCACCACGGCTATCCGCATGCCTCGCTCCTTATCCTGAGTATGTCCGCTATCCACGTCGCCTGCCCCAAATTCTAGCGACACCGCCTGTACCGCGCGAATGTCCCTTCTTGCCCTGGACAATGTGATCCAAATTACCCTGGTATGGATGTTGCACATTAGTAAGTGGTTATACCGCTAGCAGAGGGCAAGCGTTAAGAGGTGACTGAGCGTAGCGGGAGAAAGGAGAGGCGATGGAAGCGACACGGATGATGGTGGTGGACCGCGAGGGACGCTATGGGGTGATCGAGGACCTGGCAGGGTTGCGCGACCGGTCGCGGTCGGACATCCTGGTACGGCTGGACAACGGCCAACAGGTGCGTGTCCCGAAATCGGTGCTCGGCGTTCTCCAGAGCAACACCTACCCGCTCGACATACGGCTGGCCGACCTGGCCGCATCGGCAGGGTCCAACCTGGAGCAAGCGGTGGTCGTGCCGGTGGTGCAGGAGGAGCTGGTCGTCGGCAAGCAGGCCGTCGAGACGGGGCGGGTGCGGCTGGTTAAGACGGTGGCCGAGCGCCAGGAGGTGATTGACGAGCCGCTGATGCGCGAGCGCGTCGAGGTCGAGCGCGTGCCGGTGAACCAGGTCGTGTCTGGGCCGGTAGCGGTGCGCTATGAAGGCGATACCATGATTATCCCGGTCGTGGAAGAGGTGGTTGTCTACGAGAAGCGGCTGGTCCTCAAGGAAGAGCTGCACGTGCGCAAGGTGACGACCCAGGAGCGCCAGCCGGAGACGGTGACGCTGCGCCAGGAGCAGGTGACGGTGGAGCGGGTGGACCGCAGCGCGGATCGCGCTACACCCGCCACGACGCGCCCCACCCCCAACACGTAGGCTGGCATACATATTGCAACGAGTCAGCCTGGGAGAGGATTAAACTCTCGTAATGAACAGTACAGGAGGCAGATGAATGAGTACAGTTGCTGGATTGTTTGAGACACGCGAACAGGCGCAAAGTGCCGTGGAAGCCCTGAAGGACGCCGGCTTCCGGGGCGACCAGATCAGCATCGCCATGCGCGACCGCCGCGCGGCGGCTGACGTGGCGAGCCAGACCGGCGCGAGCAACGCGGCGGAAGCGGGCATCGTCGGCGGCGGTATCCTGGGTGGCCTGGCCGGCTTCCTGGTCGGCATCGGCGCCCTGGCGATTCCGGGCATCGGCCCCATTGTGGCGGCCGGCCCGCTGGTGGCTTCGCTGACCGGTGGCGCCATTGGCGCAGCCACGGGCGGCCTGCTGGGCGCACTGGTCGAAGCCGGCGTGCCGGAGGAAGAGGCCCAGGTCTATCAGCGCGGTGTCGAGCGCGGCGGCGTGCTGGTGACGGTGAACGCGGACGGTCGGGAGAGCGAGGCGCGCCGAGTTCTCGAGCGCTTTGGCATGCGCGACGCGAAGTATCACAACCAGTTGCAAAGCGATCCAAACTTTGAATATGGGAGGACAGACATGAGTCATCACAAGGACGACGGCCCCGACAAGACAGCGGCAGGGACAGGCGCCGGCGCGGCGACGGGCGCGGCGATTGGTGGTCTGACGGGCGGCCCGGTGGGCGCGGCGATTGGCGCGGGCATCGGTGCAGTGGCCGGCGCGGCCACGGGCGGCGCGATTGACTTCGCGGAGGATGATTTCCGCCGCGAATATGACAGCAGCCCCTACCGTAACCGCTACAAGTGGGAGCAGGCCCGGCCGGCGTACCAGTACGGCTGGCAGAGCTACAACGACCAGTACCAGGGTCGGTCGTGGAATGATGTCCGGTCTAACCTCGAGCGCAACTGGCAGGGCCAGGGCAAGTTCAGCGACTACGAAGACCTGATTCGCACGGGCTACGAGCGCCGCGCGAACTACCGCCCGACCGGCACCGCCCAAACGACGACCCGCACAGCCAACCAGGGTGAGGCCGTCATCCCGGTGGTCGAGGAAGAACTTCAGGTCGGCAAGCGCGCCGTCGAGCGTGGTGGGGTGCAGGTGAACGTCGGCGTCGAGCAGAAGCCGGTCGAGGAGCAGGTGAACCTGCGCGAGGAGCGCGTGCGCGTGGAGCGCCGCCCGGTGGACCGCGAGGTGACCAACGCCGACGCGGCCGCCTTCAAGGAAGGCACCTTCGAGGTGCGCGAGATGGCGGAAGAGGCCGTGGTCAACAAGCGCGCCCGCGTGGTCGAGGAAATCGTGATTGGCAAGGACGTGCAGGAGCGCACGGAGACGGTCCGCGACACGGTGCGCCGCACGGACGTGGACGTGCAGCAGACCGGTGGGCAGACGATGCGCGGCGCCGCGACGACCGGGGCGACCAGCGGCGCGACGACCGGCATGACCGGCGGCACGACCCACTCCGTCCGCTTCGAGGACCTGGACAACGACTTCCGTGGCAACTACAGCCAGCGCTATGGCCGCAGCGGCTACAGCTACGACCAGTACCAGCCGGCCTATCGCTACGGCTACAACCTGGCGACGCACGACCGCTTCCGCAACCAGGACTGGTCGGCGGTCGAGCCGGAAGCGCGGCGCTACTGGGAAGAGCGCAACCAGGGCACCTGGGACGACTTCAAGGACAGCGTGCGCTACGCGTGGGAGAAGGTGCGCGGCCGCGCCTAACCCACTGAGATAGGGGCGCGGCAGCCGCGCCCCACCAGACCCTAAAGGTCTATGAGACCTTTAGGGTCTTTTTATGTCCCGGCAGGGTTGCGGCGCCAGGTGGACCTTCATCGCCAGGCATGGCAGCGGGAGTCGGGGGCATAGGTTGCGCTTTCTAGTGTGTTACCCTGTGTTGACTTTTATGCCTCCATTGAAACATAGACTCGCTGCCAATGTAATATCACTTGTGATATAATGGGTGATACAGAATACGCTACATCACCATCGGTATGCGAGGGCCGATGACGGTTGACCTCTCCTTTGGCCGCTGGCTCAAGCGCCGCCGCCTCGAACTCGACCTGACCCAGGCTCAACTCGCCGAGCGCATCGGCTACTCGATTGCCACGGTCCGCAAGATCGAGTCGGACGAACTCCGCCCTTCGCGGCAGGTGGCTGAGCGGCTGGCCGAGCACCTGGACCTGCCTCCCCAGGACCGGACGGTGTTTGTCCAGTTCGCGCGGGGGCTGGCGGGCAGCGAGCGGCTGAGCCTGGGTCAGACCGCGCCCACCCCGCCGCTGCCGCAGCCGCCCGCCCTGCCCAGCGTCGCGCCCCGGCCCCGGCCGGCCCCCACTCCGGCGCCGCCCCCATCGGGCACGGTCGCCTTCCTGTTCACCGACATTGAAGGCTCGACCCCTCTGTGGGAGCAACAGCCCGACGCCATGCGGCGCTCGCTCGAACGGCACAACGCTCTCCTCCGCCACGCCATCGAGGCACACGGCGGCTATGTGTTCAAGACGGTGGGCGATGCCTTCTGCGCCGCCTTTGCCCTCCCCCACCACGCCCTCGCGGCGGCGGTCGCCGCCCAGCGCGCCCTACTGGCCGAACCCCAGGCCTGGGGCGAAACGGGGCCGCTGCGCGTGCGTATGGGCGTGCATGCCGGGCCGGCGCAGTGGAAGGACGGCGACTACGAGGCGGTCCATACCCTCAACCGGGTCACGCGGGTCATGTCGGCGGGCCACGGTGCGCAGATTCTTGCCACCGCCGCCGTGGTCGAGTTGGTGCATGGCGAGTTAGGGGGGCTGACCTGGCGCGACCTCGGTGAGCACAAGCTGAAGGGCATGACCACGCCCGAGCGCCTCTACCAGGTGGGCGCGCCCGACCTGCCCGCCGACTTCCCCCCGCTCGCCACCACCGACACCCGGCCCACCCTCCTCCCGACCCCCTCCACTCCGCTGGTGGGTCGCGAGCCGGAACTGACGGCCATCCTGGACCTCCTCCAGCGCCGCGATGTGCGCCTCGTCACCCTCACCGGCCCGGGCGGCAGCGGCAAGACGCGTCTGGCGCTCGAAGTGGCCCACCGCATTGACAATTCTCAATTGACGATTGACGATTGGCAGAAACCGGGCGACAAAGCCTCCAATCGTCAATCATCCATCGTCAATCGTCAATTCCCGGATGGCGTCTTCTTCGTCAACCTGGCGCCCATCAGCGACCCCGGCTTCGTCGTCTCCACCATCGCGGGCGTCCTGGGCATCCAGGAGGCGGCGGGTCGCCCGCTGCTCGACAGCCTCAAGGACTTCCTGCGCCCCAAACACACCTTGCTCCTGCTGGACAACTTCGAGCAGATCGTGGCTGCTGCGTCCGTCGTGGCGGAGCTGCTGGCCGTTGCGCCCGGGCTGAAGCTCCTGGTGACGAGCCGCGTCGTGCTGCGCCTCAGTGCCGAGTATCAGTTCCCGGTCCCGCCGCTCCCTCTACCCGAGTTGCAGCGGGGCGACGGACGCGGGCTAAAGGATAACGCGAGCCTGACCGTCTACGCCTCGCGTGTGGCCCGCGCGGACGCCGTGCGCCTGTTCACCCAACGCGCCGCCGCCGTCAAGCGCGACTTCGAGGTGACGCCGCAGAACGCGCTGGCCGTCGCGGAGATTTGCCACCGCCTCGACGGGCTGCCCCTGGCCCTCGAACTGGCGGCGGCGCGGATTCGGGTCATGCCGCCCCAGGATATGCTGGCGCGGCTGGCCGGCGTGGCCGGCTATCGCCCCCTGCACCTCCTGACGCGGGGACCGACCGACCTGCCGGCCCGCCAGCAGACCCTACGCGCGACCATCGCCTGGAGTTATAGCCTGTTGGAGCCGCGCGAGCAGGCCCTGTTCCGACGCCTGGGCGTCTTCGCGGGCGGCTGCACCCTGGCGGCGGCGGAAGCGGTCTGCGCAGACGACGGAGGACCGACGACGGAAGACGGAGGACGGAGGACGGAGGACGGTGGACAGAGGACGAAAGAAGGAACAGGCGAAAATGACCTCCATCCGTCGTCCGTCGGTCCACCGTCCACCGTCCTCCGTCCCTTTGACGTTCTCGATGGCCTGGAGACGCTGGTGGACAGCAGCCTGCTGCGGCTGGACGAGCCGCCCGACGGGGAAGCGCGCTTCTGGATGCTGGAGACCATCCGCGAGTACGCGCTGGAGCAGTTGGAGGCCAGTGGCGAGGCGGACGCCACCCGCCGCCAGCACGCCGCCTACTGCCTGGAGCTGGCCGAGGAAGCCGAGCCAAAGCTAACAGGTGCTGAGGTGGCCCAATGGCTGGACCGCCTAGACCTGGAACTGGACAACATCCGCGCCGCGCTCCAATGGGCCGTTGATATGGGCAACGCTCAACTCGCGTTAGGCCTGGCGGGTGCGCTCAACTGGTTCTGGGTACATGGTGGGTATTATGCGGAAGGACGTCGCTGGATCGAGAGGGGATTGAGTCTTTCGACAGCGGGAGAGAGGACTGTAGCGCGTGGAAAGGCACTGAACGCGATTGGCAATCTCGCCAACTACGAGTGGGATTTAGTGAGGGCACAGGCTCTCCTTGAGGAAAGTATCTCTTTATGGCGAGAACTGGGTGATGTGAGAGGGCTAGCCTTCGCGCTATTTTGGCTAGGCGCCGTGACTCACAATCTGGGAGATTTGGGGGCAGCACGTCCTCTAACTGCGGAGAGTCTCGCATTATATCGTGAGCTTGGCGATGCCTATGGACTGGGAATGGCGCTCCTTGGTCTTGGGCGTATCGCTCAAGGCGAGAACAATCTGAGCGAGGCGAGTTCGCTCTACGAGCAGAGCCTGGCGCTGTTGAGAGAGGCAGGCAACAAGCCCTGGAGCAGTGGGCTGTATATCCTCTGGGGCATGGTCGCTTATCAACAAGGTGAGTACGCTGTCGCGCGCACACGCTTAATGGACGGGCTGAGTATGCAGCGGGAGGCCGGAGACAAGAACTTCGTCTATCAATTCCTGGAGGGCCTAGCGATGGTGCTGATTCTCCAGGGCAACTACGCTGAGGCCGCTACGATGTTGGACGAGGCCTTCGCGCTGGCGCAGGAGCTTGATCTCAAATACTACCTAGCCTGCGCACGCTGGGGGCAGGGCCACTTGGCGCAGCATGAGGGCAAGTATGACCAGGCTACTCAGTGGTTAACCGAGAGCCTGCGCGTGTTTTGGGCTATGGGCGATGAGGGGGCTATGCATATATGCCTCGCCGCCTGGGCCGAGTTGGAGCAAGCGCGTGGCCGGTTTGAGCGCGCCGCGCGTCTTGGCGGGGTGGCTAGTTGGGCGCTGGAAAAAGAGGCCCACTATTGGATGTTGGGCGGTCGTCACCAAATCGACCACCATCTGGCCCCCGTACGCGCGGGCTTAAATGACCCTACGCTAGCCGCCGCCTGGGATGAGGGACGGGCCATGTCGCTGGAAGAGGCGGTCACCTACGCGCTAGACAAGGACTGAAGATCGGAGCACAGGCGATTTATATCACTGTTTATCTCACAAGTGACATTATCCTGCTGGGGCAAACATGGTTTAATGGGTTCATCCGAAATGACGGCTTACGGCGCTCGCCCCAAAGGAGAATGACCCATGCAACCCCGCTATCGTTCTATCGCCCTCTTATTCAGTCTGCTCAGCCTCCTCCTCGCTGTCGCGGCGTGTCGGCGCGAGGAGACAGCGACCCCCGCCCCGGTTCCAACCTCCACCGTTGCCGCTGTCCAACCCACCGCGCCACCGGCAACCTCTGCTTCGTCGTCTGCCCCTACGCAGACATCCGCGCCCGCTCAAGCGGCTGCCCCAACCCAGGCGCCATCGGCTGCCAAAGCGGCCGTGTCGGCCTCCACGAGTGTACCCCAGACATTGCGCGTGAATCTCGGTGATTTTAGCCGAACCTCTGGCAGCGAACCGGAGTCTATTGATCCGGCGAAGCTTAGCTTCGGTCCAGAGATGGCGGTGGTCATGCTCGCCTATGAGAACTTGCTGGGTTTGGACCCACAAGCCAAGCTCATCCCGGCCGCCGCCGAGGCCATGCCCTCCATTTCTCCTGACGGCCTGGTCTACACCTTCAAGCTACGTGACGGCCTCAAGTACAGCGACGGCCAGCCCCTCCGCGCGAAGGACTTCGAGTACAGTTGGAAGCGCCACCTCAGTCCAGAACTGGCAAGTGCGACCGCCAACTACGGTTACGTTGTCAAGGGCGCCCAGGCCTATAACACGGCCGACCGGGTCAAGGTGAGCCAGACCGAGCTCCAGAAACTACGTGATGCGGTGGGCGTGAAGGCCCTCGACGACCGCACGCTCCAGTTTACTCTGGAACAGCCGAGCGCCTATTTTGTCAGCCTTCTGACCTCCTGGATCGGGGCGCCGGTGCGCCAAGACATGGTTGAGAAGGGCGGGGATAAGTGGACCGAGCCGGCCACCTACATCGGCAACGGCCCCTTCGTCCTCAAAGAGTGGGAACACGGGGTCAAGATGGTTTTCGAGCCGAACAAGAATTATCGGCAAGGCCCGCCGCCACTCAACCGATTTGAGTATGCCATGATCGCCGATCCCTCGGTGGCCTTTACTGCCTATCTCAACAATGAGCTAGACGCGGCTGATGTTGGCCCGGGTGAAGTCAAGACGATACAAAGCAATCCAGAGCTGAAGAAGCAGTGGACCTTACAGCCCGGGCCTAACACTGTCTGGCTCGTCTTCACTACCTCCAAGAAGCCCTTCGACAATGTCAAGGTCCGCCAGGCGTTTGCTTATGCCATTGATCGCGAGACGCTGGTCAAGGATGTCTTGCAGGGAGTCGGCATTCCAGCCGACCAACTTGTCCCGTTGGGTATCCCTGGGCATTTCCCTGACCTGCGGACGCCCAAGTTCGATCCCGTACTGGCGAAGAAGTTACTCACCGAGGCGGGGTATCCCGATGGCCAAGGCTTTCCAGAAGTCACTCTGTCCTACAGTACCCTTCCCACGCTCCCTGAGCGCGTGTTCGCGTTCGTGCAGGCGCAGCTGAAAGCAAATCTCGGTGTCAATATCAAGCTAGAGCCTATGGAGTTCAAGGCGTACACGGGCGCGTTCCCGAACGCTGATACGGCCTTCCAGATGTACTGGAATGGCTGGACGAGTGATTATGCTGATCCACAAGACTGGTACTCGCTCGCCTGGCCCTCGACCCAGAAAATGGCCCCGAATGGCTGGCAGAACACGCAGTACGACCGGCTGATAGAGCAGGCGGACGTTGAACTGGATGCGACGAAGCGACTGGGGTTGTACAAACAGGCGGCACAGATTCTATTGGACGACGGTCCAGCCGTCTTTCTGTTCCACCCACCGGCCTCGTTCGTTCTCAAGCCGTGGGTTCAGGGCTGCCAATTCTCGCCGGCCGAAATGTTCCCGTGCCAGGCGACCATCATGCAAGTCCGCATCGCGCCGCACTAAGAGCTAGGGGCGGTCAACGGATTTGCGGGAGCGGATTGAACGGATTAGGCTTGCCGAGGTCGTCACTATCCGTTCAATCTGTTCCCTGATCCGTTGACCGCCACGTAGGCGACCATCGCCTCGGGAACGCAGGTGCCGTCGTCGCAGACGTCGCTGGCGCACTCGATCCCGACCGCGCACGCCCGGCAGGTTTGGGTCGT
>CAZFUK010000145.1:10289-10572 GCA_964522005.1 uncultured Anaerolineales bacterium
TACAGGAGCGGATTGAACGGATTAGCTTTACTGGCGACGATATAATCTGTACAATCTGTCCTCGTAATCCGTTGATAGCCCCAGCATCCAGCGCAAGCACTTCGACCCAGAATAGGAGGTTGCCATGCCCGACAACCGCGTCTTAACACCCCACGACGACCTCACCTACAAGATCATCGGCTGTGCGATGGCGGTCCATCGGCAGCTTGGACCCGGACACAAGGAGGACATCTATCACCGTGATCTGAAAGTGCGGTTGGACGACGTGGGCCTGGTGTATGAG
>CAZFUK010000146.1:0-10499 GCA_964522005.1 uncultured Anaerolineales bacterium
GCCGTGCCCTGGGCCGCCGCCGTCGCCGTCGCGCCCGCGTCAATGGTACCCGTCGGGAGCGGCGTCTGCGTCACCTGGATGGCGCGATTGCCCGCCAGGGAGACCCAGGCCTCATAGCCCTGGGCGCCCAGCACATCCACAATCAGCGCCGCCAGTTCAGGCTCCACGGCCACGGTCACGATGCTGCCGGGGTCCTTGCGGCTCGCCTCGTTGCCGCCGCCGCCGAACAGGCCGCCGGAGCGCGCCGCGCTCCCGGTCGGGGTGGGCAGGAGCCGCGCCGACTCATCGCCGGTGCGCGTGCGCACATCCACGACAGGCACGCTGGTGGCAATTAGCTTCACCTCGGCGGGCCGCCGCGTGTCACCGCCCGACATCTCGCCTCGGAAGGCGTAGACGTTGACGCGGTGGCCCGGCTTGATCTGGCCGCCGACGATTTCATCAAAGCGGGCCGGGAAGGAGATAATTTCCTTGTTCAGGTCGGCCACGTAGCGGACTTGCTCCACTTCCAGGGCCGACAGATCGGTGACAACCGCGCCCTGGCTCACGTCGCGGGTGGTCATGCGGTCAAGGACATTGGAGTACAGGACCGAGTTAGCGGCCTGGTCCTTCGAGATTTCCTGGGCATCGCCCCGCGCGACCTCGTCGGTCAGGTCCTTCTCGGTCTTGACCTCGGCCAGCGTCTTGCGCCAGAAGTAGCGCGTGCGGCCGCGGCCGTCGGTCCACTCGAAGAGCCAGCGCGGCTCGATCATGTCCTGGGTAATTTGGGTGTAAGTTGGAATATTCCGAGTAGCGAGAGCGACCTGCTTGGGTTCCTTCGGGGGAACAGGGCGCGGCCAGCTAGCGATGATTCCGATCACCCCTAAAAGCAGCGCCAATACGATCAACAAGGGACGTACGCTCATACTTCCTCCAGGTTTCGCGCCCGTATGTCTGGGCCAGGATGTTGCGACCGAGCTTGCCTTCGAAGCGATCCGCCTGCTTGATACTCGGCAAGTCCAGGTCACGTTTGATGCCGTTGAGCGTCAGGCTGTCGAAGGTGCCGCCCTTGAGGTTGAGCACCATGCGGGCCTTCCGCTCGCCTAGCTCGTCGCGGAGCTTTAGCCCATTTTCGACAGCATCAGGGCGCGGCGCCGCCAGGATGAACCACTCGTCCACTTCGTCCCGCAACGCGCCGGCGGCCCCCAGCAAGGCATGGGGCCAGTGGCCGTCAATGACGGTGAGCACGTGGTGGTCTATCTGTTCCTTGAGCCAGCGCGTGAGGAGGCTGGCCGACAGATCACGGACGTTCTCGTAGTCCATGGGGGCCAGGGTAATCCCGTTCCATTTCACGGGCTGGACATCCACCTGGGTCACCAGGTCGAACAGATGAGGCGCATCGGGATTGGTGAGCGGGGCGATGGCAGATTCGCCATACACACATTCGGTCAGGAGCACAGGGAGTTTGGTGCGGCGAGCGAAGTAGAGGGCGGTGTCAATCGCCAGGGTCGTCTTGCCTACCCCGCCCGAGTAGGAGACAAACGCAATCACCCGTTTCTTTGGCAGGTCCGTCGCCAACCCACCCGCGCGCCGCGCTTCCTCAATCCAGTGCTGGGGCCGTGTCAGGAAATCCGCGCTGTTGACGTAGAGGACGTTCGACTCGGTCAACAGGCCGCGCAGCATGTCCGTGGAGTACGGGTGCGGTACAAGGTCTTCAAAGTCAACGACGACCAGGTTAGCTCCCTTTAATGAGTCGTACACCTGGCCCGTAAACAAGGCGGACTGCGAATTGGCGCCGTTCATGCCCATTCGGTGCAACGCCTCGAAGACCTCCAGGGAGCGAGTGGCAACCACTACTTTCATAAGCGCCTCTCCCATGCAATAAGCACAGACCCTCTCAGTAGTCTGCGTGGTCCTATTCTAGCATTAATAACCGCGATTGCATCTAGTATTTCACTGCTCTACCTCTGACGGGAGTCTGACGAAAAACTAACTAGCAGACTTTACACCCAGACGTATCTATGCTATAATACGCCCCGACGCGGCCAGGTTAATTTTTTGCTCCCGCAGAAATGAGTCGTGACTACATGCCCGACCCGGTAACGCGCTTCATGCGCCGCCTCGATGACGTACTCCAGGGGCTTTTGCGAGGCAAAGGCCAGGCGAGTCCTGCGCTGGCCGGTCCAGCCCAGCCAGCCGGCGACCTCCTGCCGGACGTGATCGTGGCCGGGGCCGCGCCCCTGCCCCTCGACCGCGTGTTCCAGATCCCGGCGCGGCTTCTCGTCGTCGAACCGCATGGGGGGAACGCGTCGGCCCTGGTGGCGCACCTGGCCGAGCGCCCGCCGACGGCGCCCCTGTTCGGCGTGCGGGTCCCCCGTGAACCGGGGATGCCGCCCGTTCCGCTCCTGGCCGACCAGTTGGCCCAGCGCGGGCACAAGGTAAAGACGTCTACCCTGGAGCAATGGTTACGGCATGGACACGTCGTCTGGCTCATTGAGGACACCGCGCCGCCCACCGCCCTGCTCGACTGGCTCGACGAGTGCCTGGCGCAGCACCCCCAGTCCAGCGCGCTGGTGGTGACCCCGCTGATGCCGCGCCACCGGGTGACCGAACAACTCACGACCGCCGCCGTGGCGACACCCACCTGGCAGGCGACCCGCGCCTGGCTCGACAGCCAGACGACGCAGGGCAGCGTCCTGTCGGCCCATCTGGGCGCGCAGAGCGAGGCGCGCGAGGCGGTGATGACCAGCGCGGCGCTGCGGACGGTACTGTGCGACTGGACGCCCAGCGGTGACCGATTGGCCGGGCTGTACCGCGCCTGGGCCGAGACCCTGCGCCCGCCCGGTCCCGACGGGCGCGCCGCCCGCCCGCCCGCCGGCTGGGTAGGCCAGGCCGCCGGCCTCGCCTGGCAGGCGCAGCTCAACCGCGCCCCCTTCACCGAGCCGCCCGCCCCCAGCCTGGCCTCGGTCATTTTCCAGTCGGCCCCCCGCCAGTGGACGTTCAACCACCCGGCCCTGCAACACCACCTCGCCGCGCAGGCGGCGGAGGCGACAGCCGAGAGCCTGCGTCCCTACCTGGGCGACCCGGCCTGGCGGGAAGTGCTCGCCCTGTGGGCGGCTCATGCCGACGGCGCGGCGGGCCTGCTCGACGCCGTGCTTGTCGAGGTGGGCGAGTGGCGTCTCCCCGCCTCGACGGAGGCCCCCACCGCCAACCCCGCCTTTCAAGCGCAACTGGCCCACTTGCCCCACCTCGTCGCCCTCGGCCTGCGCATGGTCCAGGAGATGGGGAGCCGGGGGAAAGCCTATGAACACCACTTACTGGCCCTGGCCCTGGGCCATCTCAAGACCCTGGACGGCCTGGCCGGGGCGCAGCGCGCCAGCGCCCTGATCGAGAGCGCCCTGGCCGACCACCAGGGGATGGGTGAGACGACCGAGACCGGCCGCAGCCTGATTGCCCTGGCCGGCCACGCGGACCCGGCCGTCCGCGCCGGCGCGGTCGGTCTGCTCTACCGCGTGCGCAGCGACATCGCCCTGCGCGAACTCCGCGCCCGTCTGTCGGACGAGAATAGCGCCGTGGGGCTGGCCGCCGCCGAAGCCCTCGGGCGCATTGGCCCCCGCGCCCTGGACATGCTGATGCTCGGCCTGAGCGACCCGCGTGACTCCGTCCGCGAGCGCGCCATTGTCGGCCTGAGCGAGATGGGGCAAAACGCCGTGCCCGTGCTCAGCGAGTCGCTCACCAACCGCGACCCGTGGGTGGTGGAGGGCGCGGCGCGCGCGCTCGGCCGCATGGATGGCCTGGGCATCCCGGCCCTCATCCAGGCCCTTGGCCCGGCCAATTCCGCCGCCGCCGCCCGCGAGGCCCTGATTGACCTGGGCCGCCGCACCCCCGAGGGTCTCGTGGCGGGATTGGGCCAGACCAACTCCAACACGCGCGACCGCCTGTTCGACACGCTGCGCCTGGTCGGGCCGGTCCTCCAGCCCGCGCTCCTCGACGCCTTGCGTGACCCCAACCACTCCATCAGTGACCTGGCGATTGATGTCCTGGCCGACAACGCGCCCCAGGACCCCCAGGTCATCGCCAGCTTCGCGCGGGGGCTGGGCGACAAGCGGCTCAGCGTGCGCCGCCGCTGCGAGCAGGCGCTCATCCGCCTGGGGCCGGCCGTCCTGCCCGTGGCGCTGGACGCGGTCGCCGACCGCCCCGACCTCCAGGGGCGGCTCATCGAGTTGGCCGACCAGATGCCGGCCGTTACGCTCACCCCGCCCCTGGTCCAGGCGCTGCTGCCCGTCCTGCATGCCGCCCGCACCGACGTGCGGCTGGTGGCGGTGCGCATGCTCGCCAACGCGCCCGACCCACAGACCCTGGGCCATCTCACGGAGGCCCTGCGCGACGCGGACCCGAGCATCCGCATTGAGGCGGCGCGCGGACTGGCAAACGCGACGCCGGAGCAGGCCGTCCCGGCCTTGCAGGCGGCGCTGGAAGAGGAACCCGACGCCGAGACGCGCGCCGAACTGCTCCAGACGCTCGGACGGCTGGACCCAGGTGCGGCGGTGGACCGCGCCATCATCGGACTGGGTGACCCCAGCGAGGAAGTCCACAAGGTGGCGCTCGCCACGCTGCGCCACGCCGGGCCGAAGGCGGTGGACCCCCTCATCGAAGCCATCTGCCAGGAGAACCTGGCCTATGTCCGACCGGACATGGTGGAACTGCTGGGCGAACTGGCGGCGCGCGCCAAGACCTCGTCTGACCCGGCCTATGGCGTCGCGCGGGTGTGGCATACCCTGCTGCTGCGGCGTCACACGCCCCGCGAGGCCCGTGAGCGCGCCGCCGAGCTAAGCCGCTGGCGCTACGGCCCCGAAGTCCAGCGCGCCTACACCACGGCCGAGACCTTCCATAAATACAGTTCGGTGCGCGACCTGGAGGACGCCCCCTCCTACCTGTACTGGATTCACGACGAGACCGAGTGGCTCCGCCCGGAGGTCCAGGCAGTGCTGCGGGAGTTGGGCCGGCTGGCGACCCAGGCCAAAACCAACCTGGCCGTGGCCGGTCTGGAGACCCTGGCCGCCGGCCAGCGCCGCGAGGGCCTCAAGCAGGTCGACTCCGAGTTAGTGGACCTGGAAAACCGCCTGGACCAACACCGCTACGACCTGGCGCCCTTCATTGATGTGATTCAGCACTGGCGCGACCTCGTGGGTCGCGCCATCATCGAGGCCAGCGGCGAAGCCGACTTGGTGCTGCTGCCCATCACCGACCACGTGCGCCTCCACAACAGCGACCCGCTGACCGTGGCCGTGTGCCTGAAAAACGTCGGCGATGGCTCGGCGCGCTATGTGCGCGTCACCCTCGACCGCCGCTCGGCGGAGCAAGCCGGCCTCGGCGTGCGCGACATGGCCTGGGACCTGCCCGAACTGGAAGCGCGGCAGGTATACCGCCTGGAGTTTGGCGCCACCGTCCAGCGCGATGCCGTCGCCGCCCTCGACTTCCATGTGCGCTACGAGGACGCCAACCGCGCGCTCCAGCACCAGGACCAGACCGTCCGCATCCGCTTCTACCGTGACTTCCAGGTTTACCGCCCGCTGGGCCTCAACCCCTACATCGCCGGCCCCCCCATCAAGACGGGTGACATGTTCTTTGGCCGTCACACCGCCCTGAACTGGGTCGTAGACCACTTGATTGGCAAGCACGGCCACAACGTGCTCATCCTGTATGGCGAACGCCGCACGGGCAAGACGTCGCTGCTCTACCAGATTGAGCGCCTGCCCAACTTCGCCAACGGCCAGTATATCTTTGCCCTGGTGGACTTCCAGGACATGTCGTACTGGATGAACAGCACGCCCCAGTTCTACTACGGCCTGGCCCAGCGGCTGACCGACAAGCTGGTCAAACAGGGCTTGCGCGTGACCGCGCCCAGCCTGGAAGAGTTTGGCGCGATGCCGGGGCCGCGCTTCGACCAGTTTGTCGAGGCGGTGATTGAGGCCCTGGGCGACCGCACCCTGGTCGTCCTGCTGGATGAGTTCGACCTGCTCCTGGAACGCTTCCGCCGCGGCGACATTGACTCCTCGGTCGAGGACCATATCCGCGCCCTGTTCCAACACCAGACGCGGCTGGCGTTCATCTTTACCGGCGCCCACGCTGTGCGCGCCATGCTGGAGAACCCGCATACCATCCTGTTCAACACGGCCTTCCGCCGCCAGATTGGGTTCCTGGAACCAGACGATGCCTACGACCTCATACGCCGGCCCGTGGCGGGCCAGATCGAGTATGACGAGGTCGCCGTGGAGCGCCTGCTAGACGCGACGCACGGCCACCCCTACTTCATCCAGTACATCTGCCACTACCTGTTTGACCGCCTCAAAAACGAGCGGCGCAACTTCGCGGACATGACCGACGTGACCGACGCGCTCCGCGAGGTCGTCCAGGACGCGATGGGCAACATCGCCAACGGCTACGCCCAGCTGCGTGTCGAGCACAAGCTGATTCTGGTCACGCTGGCGAAGGCCACCCTGGACTCCCGCCGCTTCGTCCGCACCGAGGAAGTCTTCCGGCGGCTGGAACAGCAGTACAAGGTCGTCCTGCCCGAGCGCGAGCGCGAACGCTGGCTGACCGAACTGGTCCAGCGCGACTTTATCGAAACCGAACAGGACCGCGACCGGTGGTTGGAGGGTCTCCGGTCGCGCGGGCATGTGGATAGCGACCAGGCGGCCCGCCCGGATCGGGTTGACTTTACCATGGACCTGGTGCGTATCTGGCTGATTAATCGGGTGGACCGCGAATTACGCGACTTAATTGACCAATGGAGAGCAACTTAAGGCGCTCGTCAGCGTCTTTGTAGGGGGACAGGTAGCTTCCGCCTCGGCTGCCTGGAAGAGGGAGAAGAGCGCATGCCTTATCGTAATCACCCGTCCAATCCGTACCGGCGCGGAGGGCCTATCCGCCGGCCGGAAGACCACTTCGGCCACCTGCGGGCCAGGCGTGAACTGGTGAGCCTGATACAGAGCGGGCGGTCGAGCATCGTGCTGGCGCCGCCGCGCATGGGAACGACGTCCCTCCTCAATAGCCTGCTCTTTCCAGATGTCCAGGATGAACTGCGGGGGGTCGTCGCCGCCATTGACAGCATTGACTGCACCGACCGTATCCGCGAGCCGCTGGACTTCATGCGCCGGCTCGGCCGCCTGGTCAACATTCACGCGCCCGACGCCCGCCTCGACCTGGCCCAGACGAACCCCTGGCTGCTGGCCGATGCCATCCTGGACGTCATCGCCGACGCCCAGGGCTACTGGGTGCTCCTGCTGGACAACTTTGAGGCGCTCGCGGCCTTCCCGGCTGATTTCTTCGACCACCTGCGCGCCTGCACCAACAGCAGCCGCCCGGTGCTGATTCCTGCTACCCATGTGCACCTGGAAGACATGCGCCTGCCGACCAACGGCGGCTCCCCCTTCGGCAACAATCTCCAGGTCTTGCGCCTGGGCGACTGGACCGACGAGGAGTTTGACCACTTCCTGCGCACGACCTCCCAGGCGACCCAGGTGGACCTGCTGGCCTATGACCGTGACATCCACCGCCTGGCGGGGCGGGTGCCCGCCTTTGTCCAGCACGTGACCTCCAAGCTGTACGACATGGCGGTCGAGGGCCGCGTCAATCTGGGCGAGTTGGAAGCCGAAACGGCGATGGACCTGCGCGACACGTTCGAGCAGATCTGGCAGAGCCGCACGCTACGGCCCGGCGAGCGGGATGTCCTGGTCGGCGTGGTCTACGACAATCCGCCCCCCAATGGCCCCGGCCCCTACGCCAAGACCCTGATGCACTACGGCTACCTGACGGAGGACAAGCGGATCGCGTCGAGCCTGTTCGCGGGCTACCTGTGCCAGTCCATCCCGCGCATCATCATGGATGAGAGCGCGCGGCGGGCGCTGGTGGCGGGCCGCGCGGTCAATCTGCCGCGCAAGGACTATGACCTGCTATCCTTCCTGTACGAGAACACGGGGCACGTCTGCACCACGGAGGACATCCTCGAACACGTCTGGAACCTCAAGATCCAGGGGCCGAGTGAGGCCACCATGGTCTACCAGCGCATCCGTGCCCTGCGCAAGGAGATCGAGGAAGACCACAAGCGGCCGCGCCATATCCTGAACGTGCCGGGCGTCGGCTACCGCTTCGAGAACTACTCCCAGGGGGGATAGAGGACTGAGACCTGACAGATTCTCGAAAACCTGTCAGGTCCTCGCCAACAATGCTGTAACCTCCCCACGGCGCCGATGCCGTGGGGAGGTTATCCTTGCACGCAACTTGCAAGGGTAAGGGAGATAGGAGTTGTTTTTGCGCTTTCACAGTTCGATATGCTATAATCGTAGAATGCAACTAGGCATTGAGGAACGCATGGCTAGCGTACCGTCCCGCACCAACGAAGAATGGCTCCAGGCGCTACAGAACCCTGGCCCCGAGCAGACGCAGGCCCTTGAGGAGCTGCGCGACTATCTGCTGCGGGCCGTGTATGTCTACCTGTCGCGCCACCGCAGCGACCTGACGCACTTCGACCGCGACGAAATCCAGCAACTGGCCGAGGACTGGGCGCAAGAAGCCCTGCTCACCATCCTGGCGAAGCTGGACACGTTCCGAGGCGATAGCCGTTTCACGACGTGGGCCTACCGCGTGGTCATCAACCTGGCGGCCAGCGAGCTACGGCGGCGGCGCTGGGCCAACCTCTCGCTGGAAGGGCTGACCGAGAGCGAGGACGACGAGGACGGCACCACGTTTGAGTTCGCCCAGGAGGACGGCAGCGTGAACCCCGAGGCGGCGCTCCAGCAGCGCCACGTCTGGGAGACGCTGCGCCACATCATCGAGCAGGACCTGACCGAGCGCCAGCGGTCGGTGCTGGTCGGCTCGCTCGTCGAGGGCAAGCCGGTCGAGGCCCTGGCGAGCCAACTCAACACCAACGCCAACAACATCTACAAGATCATGCACGACGCGCGCAAGAAGCTCAAACAGCGGCTGGCGGACTACAACCTGAACGAGGAGAGTGTGCTGCAAGTGTTTACGGGCACGTAAACCACGCCATCCCTTCCTACATCTTCCCCTGTCTTCCTATGGGTCTAGCCGTCAGAGTAAGAAGCTGTACCCCTGATTCGTCTCACCAGCAAGAACAGGAATGGGGGTAGAAGTGAGAGAGGGTATGGACAAGTCTGAAGCCAGCCAACGACTTACCAGTATCTTTGCCATCCAACATCTCGAAATCAGCCACCATCTCGTGCTCGACAACCTACCTCTCTACGTAGACCTGGAAGTCTGCGGCTGCGACGCCGCCAAGGTCCTGCCCAATATGTGGCAGTTCATCCAGGGGTCCGCCCACTGCCGCGACGTCTACGAGTGCCTCCGCACGCTGGCCGAGCTAGAACAAGCTCAGAAACTCCCTCCCCCCAACTTCCGCGACTTATTCAACGACTAGCCCGCGCATCATCCGTTTGGCCTGCCCGAATCAGCCGAAGAGCCGACCACCGGGGTCTCGACAAACCCGCGTGGGTCGGCTATAATCTTGTCTAGAACAAGGTGTTTTCTTTAGCTAACGACCGATGACCGACGCTCTCCAGCCTCCGTCCTCCGTCCGCCGTCCTCGGTCCTCTCAAGGAGTCCTCTGAAGGAGACTGAATGCCACGGTTTCAACTTGTCTCCGACTTCCAACCGACCGGTGACCAGCCCAAGGCGATTGAGAAGCTGGTCGAGGGTCTCAACGCGGGCATGAAGCACCAGACCCTGCTCGGCGCCACGGGCACGGGCAAGACCTACGTCATGGCCCAGATGGTCGAGCGGGTCCAGCGGCCCGCGCTCGTGCTCGCCCACAACAAGACTCTGGCCGCCCAGCTCTACGCCGAGTTCAAAGAGTTCTTCCCGCACAACGCCGTCGAGTACTTCGTCTCCTACTACGACTACTACCAGCCCGAAGCCTACGTCCCCCGCCACGACCTCTACATTGAAAAGGACGCCGAGATCAACGAGGAGATCGAGCGGCTGCGCCTGGCGGCCACCTCGTCGCTGCTGAGCCGGCGCGATGTCCTCATCGTCGCGTCTGTCTCGTGTATCTACGGCCTCGGCTCGCCCGAAGACTACGGCCAGATGGTCGTCCACCTCAAGCGCGGCGAGACGCGCAACCGCGACAAGCTGCTGCGCTACCTGGTGTCCATCCACTACGACCGCAACGACCTGGACCTGCGGCGCGGCCGCTTCCGCGTGCGCGGCGACACCGTCGAGGTCCAGCCGGCCTACGCCGACACCGCCTACCGCATCGAGTTCTTTGGCGACGACATCGAGCGCATCACCGAGATTGACCCGCTGACGGGCGAGCTGCTGCTCCAGCACACGGCGGTGGACATCTACCCGGCCAAGCACTTCATCACCCCAGCCGAGAAGCTGCAACTGGCGATTGGCGACATCGAGGCCGAACTGGCCGGGCGGCTGACCGAGCTAAAGCAGGCGGACAAGCTGCTGGAAGCGCAACGCCTGGACCAGCGGGTGCGCTACGACCTGGAGATGCT
>CAZFUK010000147.1:0-10455 GCA_964522005.1 uncultured Anaerolineales bacterium
TTTGGCCTGCTCATCTCGCTCAGCCCCAAGAAGTTCGACCGCTACCTGCTGCCCGCCTTCCCGCCCCTCGACCTCGTCGCGGGCATCGCCCTGGCGGCCCTTGCCACCCACTTGCGCCTCACCCACCACGCTTCACGCTTCACGCTCTACGCTCTACGCTTCACCCGCCCCCTAGCCCTGGCCCTGGTCCTCCTGGTCCAACTGGTCATCGTCCTGCCCCACGCGCCCTACTACCTGACCTACTACAACCCACTGCCGGGCGGCGGCGAGGCGGCGACGCATTGGCTGCTCGTCGGCTGGGGCGAGGGCTACGACCTGGCGGCGGCCTACCTGAACCGCCTGCCCAACGCGGCGGATACCCAGGTCGCGGTGCGGGGCGTCTCCCAGTTCGCGCCGCTGTTCGTCGGCCAGACGCGCAGCGCGCCGGGCTATCGGCCCTATCAGACCGACTACGTCGTGCTGTACTCTAATGAGGTGCAGCGCCGGCGCAGCGAGGGGTTGATGGCGCGCTACCTGGACAACCCGGCCGAGAAGCCCGTCTACGTGGCGCGGCTGCACGGCATTGACTACGCCTGGGTCTACGCCAACACCACGGCGACGCGACCCCTGGCCGACCTGGCCGCCCGCCGCCAACCGGGGGATGTGGTGGTCGTCAACGGCGCGTCGCTGGCGGCCAAGGGGCTGCCCGTCGGCCAGTCGGCGGTCCGAGTCTACGGCCACTTTGGCCCGGCCGAGACGGCCGAGGCCCTGGCGGGCCTGACGCCGGGCGGCCGCCTGTGGTATCTGCGCTATCCGGAGGCCGACCCGGGCGTGGTCCTGGACACGCTGCGTGAACAGGCTATACTTGAGCCTGAGCCGCAGCGGTATCCTGACGTGGAATTGTGGACGGGGCGAGTCGCGCCTCGGCCGCAGACCCCACTGGGGCTGGATGTGGCGGGGCTGCGCCTGACTGCCTGGAGCCCCAGTCAATACGCCCTTACGCCGGGGACGCCGGCAGGGTTGAGTCTGGAGTGGGAGGTGCGCCAGGCGCCCGCCGCCGATTTGACCCTGGAGTTGGGCCTGTTCGATACCAATGGCATGCTCGTCGCCCAGACGGAAAAGCGCCTCCTCAGCCGCGATTTACGCCCGACCGCGCGCTGGAGCCAGGGCGAACGGCTGACCACGCTCATCCCCTTCACCGTCCCCGTGGGGACGCCGCCCGTCGGGCTAAGCCCTGTCCTCCGCGTGCGGCGCGGGGCGGAGTGGCTGACCCTGAGCGGGCAATCCAGCGTCCGCCTGGACCCGTTGACCGTGGGCCGGGGCGCGCAGGTCGCCCAGCCAGACAGCCCGGTGCGGCTGGACCGCGAGGTGGGCCAGGGGCTACGGCTCGTCGGGCATGGGCTGACGCCCCAAAAGGCCCGGTCCGGCGACTTCATCGACGTGCCCTTGTGGTGGCGCGTCGTAGGGCCGGTCAGCCCTACCCGGATCGAGCTTCTGGCGCGGGATGCGTTCGGGCGGTACAGCTCTAGCCGCTACAGTTCCGACCAGGGGCGCACGCTCATTAATCCTGAACAGAGCAACAGCGATTGGCGGAGCGGCGATGTGTACCGCGTGTTGGGCCGCGTCGCGCTGCCGGCAACGACACGCGGCCCGGCCACGGTCGAACTGCAAGTGCACCGCCTGGAGGGGCCCTCAACCCTGGTGACGCGGCTGGACCTGGGGCAGGTGTGGGTGGACGGCCCCACGCTCCTGGACCTGCCCCGCCCGCCGCAGCAGGCGGTGGACTTCCGTGTCGGTGACACCGCGCAGCTGATGGGCTACGACGCGCCGTCCGCCAAGCCCGGCGAGCCGCTGACGCTGACGCTCTACTGGCGGGCGGCCGGCCCCACGCCCACGGCCTACTCGGTCTTCGTCCACCTGCTGCGCCCGGATGGCTCGATTCTAGTCCAGGTGGATCGCGGGCCGGGGCTGGGTCAGTACCCGACGACGGCGTGGCGGGCCGGTGAAATCGTCGTGGACCCGTACACACTGGACGTGCCGCAGGACACCCCGCCCGGCCGCTACCGGGTCGCCGTTGGCTGGTACGCCGGCCAGACCCGCGCGCCCGTCCGCGACGGCGGGGGCCAGCCCGTGCCAGAGGACCGCATCCTGCTAGACGTTGAAGTGCGCTAGATGACTACCGACACCCCACCAGCCGCCGGGGCGCGTCCCGCCGCTCACCCCTCGCCCACCACCCCCCGCCCACGAGCCACCCCCCGGCTTCGGGCGCTCGGCCTGACGTGGGCCGACGCCGTGGGCCTGGGCATCCTGCTGGTGGCCCTGGCGGGCTACCTGTTCAACCTGGGCGGCTGGCTGATCACCGACGACGAAGGCTCCTACTTCTATCAGTCCTGGCGCGTCAGCCTGGGCGAAACCCCCTACCGCGACTTCCTGACCCCCCAACTCCCCTTGTTCATGGGCGTCGGCGGGCTGGTCCAGCGCATCTTCGGGCCAGACCCCGTGCCCCTGCGCGTCCTGAGCGTCCTGCTGATCCTGGGCGCGGGCTGGGCGCTCTACCGCGTCCTGCGCCGCCTGATGACGCCGAGCATGGCGCTGGTCGGACTGGCCGCCTTTCTGGCCCACCCCGATGTCTACGCCGTGGGCCGCGTCTACCGCCCTGAACCCTACATGCTGTTCTGCATCGCCCTCGGCTGGTGGGCCTTCATGCGGGCGGAGGAACGCGACAGCCGGCGCTGGCTGGTCCTATCCGGTGTCCTCTTCGGCCTGGGCGTCCTGACCAAACTCTTCGGCGCGCTGGCCCTCGGCGGCCTGGGGCTGTACGTGCTGCTGGGAGGGGGGACGGAGGAGGGAACAGGGGCCAGGGACTACGGACTACGGACTACGCAATACGAAATACGAGCCAGACTCCTTGCCGCACTCAGCCTGGGTATCCCAGCGGCCCTCGTCGCCGGGGGCGTCATGGGGGTCTTCCTGGCCCTGGTGCCCCAGACCTGGACCGCCGTGTTCGGCCACCAGCTCATGCAGGGGGGGCAGTTGTCGCGCTGGGATGTGCTGGTCAAGGGCCTCGACTTCTACGGCGTCTACTTCACCCAGTACGCCCCGCTGCTCGTCTTCGCCCTGCCCATGGCCGTCCAGGTCTGGCGCGCGGGCGGCCGTCGGACGGTGCTCGCCTGGCAGCTACCGACGCTGCTCGCCTTCATCCTCCTGTCGCGGGAACTGTGGGCGCGCCACCTGGTCTACCTCGTTCCCGCGCTGGTCGGGCTGTGGGCGCTCAGCCTGGAACCCATGCTGACCTGGACCCGGCGCGGCTTCCTGCTGGCGGCGGTCATTGGCGCAGTCATCCTGCCCTGGGTCTTCCGCGATAACGAGGTCGCCCACTACAGCGAGCGCGGCACGTGGCGCATCGCGGCCTTCCTGGCGGCCGAGGTCGGTCCCAGTGGCTCGTTCCTGGCAGACTACCCCGAACTCAACTTTTATGCCCAGCGCCCCACGGGCTACGCCGCCGCCTCGCTGTCGCAGGGCGCGGCGTCGAGCGGCCAGATCAGCGGGGCGCGGCTGGCTCAGGAGCTAGACGCGATGGGCGGCACGGCCATCGCGCTTGAGATGTCCGACTTCAGCCAGACTCGCTTCCTGCGCGACCGCGCCCAGTTCCTGGCCTACCTGGACCAGAACTTCCGCCCGCTCGGCATCTTCCAGCGCAACCACCAGGTCTACCAGATTTACCGCCGCAAGGGCGCGCCCGCGCCGGGGCCGGAGCTAAACTTTGGCGACCAGTTGACCCTGTTCACGGGCGGCCCGTACGAGGACAGCGTGCCCAGCGGCGGGGCGATGATGGTCGGGCTGCGCTTTGGGGTCCGACCGCCCGGCGGGCTGGACCAGCGGCCGCCGCTGAGCGAGGACTATGTCGCCTTCTTGCACTTGCGCGACGCGGAGGGCAATCAGTGGGGCCAGGGCGACGGCGCCTTGACCGACTCCAACCGCAAGCTGACCTCGGAGTGGACCCCCGGCGAGTTGAACGCCGACCGCATCCGCCTCAACGTCCGCCCGGGCGCCCCGCCGGGCGTCTACGACATCATGGTGGGCGTCTACCGCCGGCGTGACCTGGCCCGCCTGGACATCCTGAACAGTCAGGGCAACCCGGTCGGCTCCGAGTTCAAGCTGGCCGAACTGCGGGTGACCGGGGCCGCCCAGCCGCCGAAACCGGCCGACCTGGGGCTGGCCGTGGCGACGACGGCCGACCTGGGCGCGGCGCGGCTGGTGGGCTACAGCCTGGAACGCGGCGAGGTCGAAGCGGGCGATACGCTGCGCGTCGAACTGGGCTGGCAGGGCGGGCGCGACCTGGACGGCCAGACTGTGCTGAGCCTGGTGGGGCCGGGCGGCGAGGTCGGGCGGCAGGTCTTCCCCCTGGCGCTGGCGCGGGGCGAGACCGGGCTACGACAACTCCTGTTCCCCGTTGACGCCGACGTGCCGGGCGGGACCTACTCCCTGCGTGTCGGGCTGCTGGCCGCCGATGGGACGGCGTTGGGAACGGCTGACCTGGGCCAGTTGGTGGTGCGGCCCGTCCCCGCGACTCTGAGCCGCCCGACCATCACCCATCCCCTAAGGGTGGACCTGGGCGAGCGCGTGGACCTGGCGGGCTACGACCTCCAGGTTGAGACGGTCGCGCCGGGTGAGACGGTCAACCTGACGCTGTACTGGCATCCCCAGGGCCGCCTGACCCAGAGCCTGAAGGTCTTTACGCACCTGGTCTCGCCCGACGGGGTCATCGTCGGCCAGCGCGACAACGTCCCCGTGGACAACACGCGCCCCACGACGGGCTGGCGGCCGGGCGAGTACATCGCGGACCGCTACGCCATCCCTGTGCCCCCCACCGCCAAGGCCGGCCGCTACGAACTCCGCGTCGGGCTGTACGACCCGCTGACCAACGAGCGGCTGCCGGTGCAGGTCGAGGGGCGGCCCGCGCCCAACGGCCAGGTGGTCCTGCAAACGGTGGAAGTCAGACCATAGTGAGACGCCGCGTGAAGGTATCCGCCCACCTGTGGGCCACCCTTGCCATCCTGCTGGTCGCCGCCGCGCTGCGCTTCTGGCGGCTGGACCAGTTCCCACCCGGGCTGTCGGTGGACGAGGCGTACAACCTGCTCGACGCCCAGGCCATCCTCGACGGCGCGCGCCCCATCTTTCTGCCCGACAACGCCGGCCGCGAGGCCCTCTACTCCTACTGGCAGGCGGCCCTCGTCGCCCTGCTAGGCTACGGCGCCTTCCCGCTACGCCTCGCGTCCGCCCTCATTGGCGTGCTGACCGTCGCCGTGAGCGTCTGGTGCCTGTCGGCCCTGCCCTGGCCGCGCGGCCGAGAGACGGCGCTGGTCGCCTCCGCCCTGCTGGCCGGGCTGTTCTGGCACGTCCTGTTTAGCCGCTTTGGGATACGCGCGGTCAGTATGCCGCTGCTGGCCGCGCTCATGTTTGGCTGGCTGTGGCGGGGGATGGTGACGGGCCAACGGCGGTTGTTCGCGCTGGCCGGCGTGGCCCTGGGGGTAGCCGTCTACACCGGCACGGCGGCGCGGGTCCTCCCCCTGGCGCCGGTCCTGAGCCTGGGCTACCTCGCCTGGACCGACCGCGCCAAGGCCCGCCAGGCGGCGCTCGGCCTCGCCCTGCTGCTTGGCGTGGCGGGGCTGACCGTGCTGCCGTTGGCCGTCTACTTCCTCCAGTTTCCGGCCCAGTTTAGCACCCATCTCAATGAAGTCGCCGTCGGTCCGACCGACCTGCTCGCCAACATCCCGCGTGTGCTGGGCATGTTCAACCTGCGCGGTGACGCGGCCTGGTGGCGCAACCTGGCCGGGCGGCCCGTGTTCGACCCGCTGGTCGGTCTGCTGTTCGTGGCCGGGCTGCTGGTCTTCCTGCTGGAGGTGGCACGTCGGGCATGGGGGCATGGTCGGCGCCTGGTGTCGCGCGTCGTTCCACCTAACCCCCCGTCCCCCTTCCCTGCGAAGGAAGGGGGAGGCGCGGGCGAGGTGACCTCGCCCCTACGTCGCCCCTCCCTTGGTAGGGGAGGGGACGGGGGAGGGGTCCGGGGGCAAACCCCTCCCTTACCAGGGGAGGGGACGGGGGAGGGGTTCGTCTCACAGGCTTTCTGCCTGATCTGGCTCGGCGTCATGCTCATCCCCACGCTGGCCGCCGACGCCGCGCCCAACTTCTCCCGCGCCATTGGCATCCTGCCCGTGGTCTGCGTCATTCCCGCCCGCGCCCTGGTCCTGGCCTACGATTGGGTGCGGGCGCGGCGGCGCGCGTGGGCCGCGCCCGCCGTAGCCGCCGTGCTCCTGGTCAGCCTGGCCTGGACCGCCTGGGACTACTTTGGCGTCTTCGCTGGCCGGCCCGAACCCTACTACGCCTACGACGCCGAGAAGGCCGCCGCCGGGCAGGCGCTCCGCGCCGCCTCGGCTGATGGACCAGTTTATGCCGCGCAGGGGCTGGCGGAACACGCGACGGTGCGCGCTGTGACCCACGATGTGGACGTGCGGGCCTACGACCCGACGCGGGGACTGGTCCTCGCGGAGCCTGTCACCAGCCTGTTCCTGTGGGCCAGGGATGAGCCGACGCTCCAAACCAGCCGGGCGGGTGACGCCCTGAGCGCGCTGGGCATGCAGCGGGGGGTGATGGCCGACGACCTGGGCCAGCCCTTGCTCGTGAACTTTCGGCGCCTGATGCCGCCGCCGTCCGACGTGCGAGCGGCCCTGGGCTTGCGGGCCGGTCAGGTCCGCTTTGGCGGGGTCATCGGTCTGAGCGGCTACCGTCTGGCTGCCTCGCCACCCACCGTCGTCTTGATGTGGAATGCCCTGGCCCCGCTGGAGCGCGACTGGACGGTCTTTGTCCACTTTGACGACGGCCAGGGCCAGACCGTCGCCTTTGCCGACGGCGACCCCCTCGGCGGGACGTACCCGACGCGGCGCTGGGCGGTGGGCGAGCGGGTTCTGGAGTGGCGGACGCCCTCGCGCCTACCGGCGGGCGTGTACCATGTACGCGTCGGCTGGTACGACCGGGCCTCAGGCGAGCGGCTGCCCTTGCCCGGCTCGGAAGAGCAGGCGTTTGAGTTGGGGACGATGGAGGTACATCCATGAGCGACGTTCCCTTGATACTGGACGGGCCGCGTACGCGCGGGCTGAGCAGTCTAGGCAAGCTTCTGCCCCTCCTACTGGTTGCCCTGGCCTTCGCCGGTTGGGCGCTCGGTCACATCAACGTGTATGCGTTCTCGAACGATGAGGGCATGCCGCTCATGTGGGCGCGGCTGATGCGCGATGGCTACACCCTCTACCGTGACATCTGGTGCGACCATCCGCCTCTGCTCCAGTGGGCCATGCTGGGCATCTTCGCCGTGGGTGGCGAGACGGTCGGCCCCTTATGGGGCCGTGCTCTAATGGTCTTGGTCTCGTCCCTGGGGCTACTGGGCCTGGGGGGTGTGGCCTGGCGCGCAGCTCGTCACCATTGGGCGGGCGCCCTGGCGGGGGCTATGCTAGCCCTATCGCCGCTGTTCAACTGGTTCGGGCGGGCCATCATGCCGGATATTCCGGCCAACAGTCTCGCCACCCTGGCCGTGTTGGCTGCCCTGGACGGCCGCAAGCGCCTGTCGCTGGCCTTCGTGTCGGGCGCGCTCTTTGGGACGAGCCTCATGGTCAAGCTCGTCACGTTGCCTCTCGCGCCTGTTGTCCTGATTGCCCTGCTCTATGATGTGCACGGTCGGCGCAACCTGGGGCGCCAGATTCTGGCGTGGAGTATGGGGGTAGGGTTGGTCATCGGTCTGGTGGGGGCCTGGCTGGATGTGAGCGCCGCCTATCGCCTCATCATCGGCACGGTCATTGGGGCGCGTGAGGCGCGTGCCTGGGATGCTAGCGAGATGCTGGGGCGGTGGTGGGAATTCCTGGCCGCTGGTCACATTGGGCTGGTGGGGCTGGTACTGCTGGGTGGAGCCTGGTCGCTATGGCGGCGAACTCCGGCTGGGCTAGCGCTCCTGGCGTGGCTCAGCCTTGCCGGTCTTGCCCTCGTGGTCCATTATCCACTCTACGAGCATCACCTGGCCCTCGTCCTCTTCCCACTGGTGGGACTGGCAGGGGTAGGCGCGGTCCAGATTACCCGGTCAGGGCGCTGGCGGTGGGCCGCTGGGGTAGGTCTGGTAGCCTATGCCCTAGCCTTCCCGCTGGCCTGGCCCGAGAGCTTTCTGCCTTCCACACCCCGTGACGCCGACAACTGGACAATGGTAGCTGACCTGAAAACCCTCAGCCCGCCTCGGGGCTGGATCGTGACGGATAGCACCCTTCTGGCCTTCCAGGCCGGTCTGCGTATCCCACCGCCCTTAGTTACAGGGGGCAAACGCTTGCAGTCAGGCTTGCTCAGCACCGAAACACTCATTGACGAGACGATGCGCTGGCAGCCCAATGTTATTGCCTTTGTTCGTTCGGGGGACAGCGCTGTACCCTATCTGACATGGGTGGAGCAGACCTATCAACTGAGCCGTCGCTACAGCTCTACCCGCCGCATCTGGACCCCCAGGTCGGGTAGCCAGTGAGTGGATAGGTGACTGGAGGCTATTGGCCTGTGCCCGCGGTAAAGACGCGATAGCCGGAACCGACGAGGTCGGTTGGCGTCAGGCGATAGCGGCTAAGCTCGGCCTGTGTCGGCTCGGCCAGGACCAGGAACAGAGGCGCGTCGCTGTGCTCTAGAAAGTAGCGTAGCTTGTCCACGCGCGCGACCTCATGGGCTGTTCCTTCGAGGGTCAACAGATGTTCCAGAGCACGGGCTGGGTCGCCACCGCCGCCCAGTTTCAGGTCCCCCAATGCCCGATCCACCAGCACTAACCCCCCAGCGGCGGCGGCAGCCTGAGCATGGGCTGCTACCGTCAGGAGCGGGGCGTTCGTCAGGCCTCGAGCCTCAGAGTCGGCGTAAAAGCGGGCGACGGTAACCAGTGGGATAAGAACCAGGGCCAGGACGACAGGCGCCACCAGGAGGCGCCACCGACGTGTGAGCCACTGCCAAACCTCACCGAGGGCGAGGCTCCCCGCCAGGTAGACCAGTGGCAGCAGCGGCGCGATGTAGCGTGTGTCATACAGAGCGTCAAAGGCGCGGCTGACTAGCGGTAGGATGAGGCTGAATGACAGAGCGGCCCAGGCCAGGATGGGCTGGCGGCGCGCTGCCCACAGCAGAGCCAGTCCAGCCAGAACTCCGTAGATCGGCACGAATGGGGTCATCACAAAGGGGGCGCTGCGGCCTTCGAAGGGCGCGTAGGCCCCGGCCAGCATACGCGCGAGTTGGACGGCCAGGGCAGCCAGGTTCTCGACGTAGACCAGGGGGCTGGCGGCCAGGCCAAAGGCATTGCGCGGGTTGCTGGCCTCGGTGACGGACGCGGCCGACTGGGCTACGTTGAACCACAGCATGTTGCCGTAGCCCAGGGCGAAGGCCCCAACCGCGAGCCAGGGCCAGCGCGTGCGGAGCCAGCTGCGGCCCTGGCGCTGCCAGAGAATCCAGCCCACTACACCCGGCAGCAGCGCGACCACGGAGGGATGCGTCTGGAGCGCCAGCGCCCAGAGCAACCCGGCCCCCATCAGCCAACCGCCTTGCTCCGACCGCACGGCCCACCATGTCGTTCCCAGCGCCAGAGTGGTGAACAGGGGCGTCAGCCCGTTCGACCAGGCGATATGGCTGTTGACCACGATGAGCGGGAACGAGGTTGCCACGAGCGACCCCGCTAAGACAGGAGCCAGTAGTCGGTAGCCAGTAGCCAGTCCGCCCTCCTCTGGCGTCTGTCCTCGGTCATCCGTCCTCCGTCCCCCGTCTACCGTCTGAGATTCTCCGTCCCCCGTCGTCCGTGGGTCTTCCGCCATCCCCCATGCGAGCCAGGCCACGACGCCCGCCAGGACGGCTCCCAGCACAGCCATCATCAGGCGGGGCAGCCAGGGGCTGAAGCCAAACAGGTGAAACAGGGTGGCGAGGAGATAGGGCTGGAGCGGGCCGTTATAGGTGTCCACATGGGTTAGGGGCCGAATCTCGCCCTGCGCGATACGAATGGCCCAGCGCACCTCTGCCGTCTCATCCGTCAGACGGGGAACGAGTTGCAGGTAGGGCCAGCGGAGGAGCAGAGCGGCCAAGCTCAGCCCGAGCGCGACGAACATACGTAGTGGGTAGTGGGGGGGGCGTGGAGCCATAGTGGGGCAATCATACCCCGCTCCGGGGCACGACGCAAAGTTAAGCTGCCTTTGCCCTCGACCGTCACCCGGCCTATACTTCGGGTATGCCTCACCGCTTCCTCCTCCGCCTCCTTGTCCTCGTGGGTGGCATGGCGAGTCTCGGCGTCGAGATGGCCGCCTCCCGCCTGCTGGCGCCCTTCTTTGGCACGTCCCTGCTCGTCTGGGCCAACCTCATCGGCCTCATCCTGGTCTACCTGGCCCTCGGCTACTGGCTCGGCGGCCGGCTGGCCGACCGCTATCCCGACCC
>CAZFUK010000148.1:0-1292 GCA_964522005.1 uncultured Anaerolineales bacterium
CTATGACGAAGACGGCGCGCTGGAGCAGCCGCCACTCCCTGAGCAACACGCCGTAGTCCTGGCCGAAGGCTTCGCTCTTGTGCGCCGACAGCGCGGGATGGGCCACGTCCTCCGTCGTCTGCCAGCGCGCCTGGGCGAACGGCAGGTCCATGCTGACGGTGTATACCTGGACCTCCGGCGGCAAGTCGGCGCGAAGGCTCTCCCAGCGCCGCGTCTCGACATGGCAGACGGGCGTGTCCAGGGAGTTGACGACGTTGAGCAGCCGCACCTGGCCCGCCGAGTCGGCCAGTCGAACCTGGCGCATGGCTGACTCGGCAGGATCAAAGTGGTCGAGCGTGAAGTCGGGGGCCGGGTCGCCTGGCTGGAGCCGCCGTCCCACCACAGTTAGTTGCTCGCCTAGTTCAAAAGCCTCGCCACGGCGTTCTTCCATCGGTATGTCTCCTTGTTAAGTCTCCTGGTAGGAGCTTAGCATCACCCCGCGAAGGTGTACAGCACCTGGGCCACGGCCCACAGGCCAAAGGCCACGATGAGCCAGTTGAGGCTGTGGCCGACGCGTTCGAACTTGCGGTAAGCGATGCGCGACAGCAGGTAGACCTCTTCGAGCAGCGCGTCGGTGATGTCGTCGGGGGTTTGGGTCAGAAAGCGCGTCCGAAAGACCTCCTCGCTCATGCGGGTCACATCCACAAAGTAGAACATATTGCCGCGTTTGGACGGCATGAGCGTCGGGCGGGCCACGCGCAGGGCGTAGTAGATCGAGACGAGCAGCGCGCCGAACATGCCAATCATGAGCAGTGTCGCCAGCCGGGTCAGGAAGGGGGTACTGGCGTCAAGGATTCCCAGGACGACGCTCTTGTCCAGCGAGAGGATGGCTGAGGCCAGGAGCGCGTCGGCGGCCAGGGTGAGCTGCGCCTTGGTGTCGGCCAGGGTAATCTGCCCACCCAGATAGCCGTAGATGATGGCGCATAGCTCGTCGGTGCGCTCCTGCGAGATAGGCCCAGTCCCCGTCTCTTGCTCGGTTAGTTCCTTGACCAGTTCGCGCTTGCGAAGGTCGTCCAGGATTTCGCCCTCTTCCATGCCACCCCCTAGCGTTGCCCCGTCAGACGTACCAGTTCATCCAGGTCGGCCTGGAGGGCGTCCAGTTCACGGCCATAGCGCGCCCAGTCGCTCGCCTTGAGCGCGTCCTGCGCCGCCTGGTAATGCCCCTGGGCCGAGCGCGCGACGGCCGCCGCATCCCGCGCCGCCGTCGGCGTGCCGCCTGTCGCGGGTGGCGTGGGGGCGGCTCCGCCGCTCAC
>CAZFUK010000148.1:1392-10410 GCA_964522005.1 uncultured Anaerolineales bacterium
ATGCTCGGCTCCTGGTCAATGCGCGCCTCGACCTGCATCGGGCCGTTGATGTTCTCCTGCTTCGGGAAGTTGTAGGCCACCAACTGGCCGTAGTTCGGCCCGTCGGAGCGGGCGGCCATCCAGGCGATCATGTTATCCTTGCGCGCGGGCGTAAAGGGCTGGATGAGCAGGAACTCGGGCCGCGGCTCGCCCAGCAGCCGCATGACGACATAATACGGTTCCACCGCCGTACGCTGCCCGCCCACCACCTCCTGGGGGATGGCCCACGGGTCCTCCTGGTTGTAGAACACGCGCGGGTCGGTCATGTGGAAGTTCAAATACATCTGGCTCTGCACGCGGAACAGGTCTTCGGGATAGCGGGTATGGGCGCGTAGCTCGGCCGGCATCTGGTCCAGCGGCTTGAACAGGGTGGGGAAGATGCGTCGCCAGGCCTGAATCAGTGGGTCGCTCTCGTCGGCGACGTAGAAGGTGATGTCGCCGTTGTAGGCATCGGTGACGACCTTGACCGAGTTGCGCATGTAGTTAAGCGGCCCCAGTCGGCGCTGCCCGGCCCCGCCCAGCGTGATGGGCTTGGAGTAGGGGTAGTCGTTGGACGTGGTGTAGGCGTCGTGCATCCACCACAGGCGGCCCTCGGCGACAACCATGTACGGGTCGTAGTCGTAGGTCAGGAAGGGCGCGACCAGGCCGACGCGCTCCTGAATCTGGCGGTTGAACTTGACGCGGCTCTGGGGCGTCAGCGCGCTGGCGAACAGAATCTGGCTGTCGCCGAAGCGGTAGGCGAACGCCAGCCGCTTGACGAAGTTATCGAGCGGGACGCCGCCCGTGCCCTGGTAGGTCGTCTGGGCGTTGGTGTTGCCGACGGGGTAGTCGAACTCCGGCTGCGTCGTCTTGACGAAGGCGTAGGTGTCGGTCGCCTCGCCGTAGTAGATGGCCGGGTTGGTGATGGTGATGGGGATGGTCACCTGGGGCGGCAGGTTCTGGATGTAGAACAGCGGGTAGCCCTGCGGCGTGACTTCGTTGACCGGACTCATCACCACGCCGTAGCCGTGGGTGAACTCCAGGTGGGTGTTGACCCAGGTGCGGTTCTGAAGCTGGGCCGACGATAGCTCGCGAGCCGAAATTGTCACCTGTTGGAGGCTGTTGGGGTCGCCGGAGAAGGCATAGCGGTCCAGGTCCACGTCCACGAAGTCGTAATACGAGCGGATTTCCTGGAGTTGGCTGTAGGTTTGCTTGAGCGGGCGGTAGTCCCACAGGCGGACGTTGCGGATGGTGGCCGCGTCGTCGAGGAGGGCCTGGGTGGTCAGCGGCTGGGGCACGAACTCCTGGGTCTGGACCTTGTCCAGCCCAAAGGCCCGCCGTGTCGCCTCGATGCTGTTGCGGATATATGGCTCTTCCAGGGTGAACTCGTTGGGCCGCACCTGGTAGTTCTGGACGAGGGTGGGGTAGACGCCGCGCAAGACCACCAGGGCCAGCGCCCACACGGCGACCCCCGCCACCAGGGGCTTCCACAGGCGGGTGAAGCCGACGAGCAGAATCAGACCGGCGATGACTAGCATCACGACGGCCAGCACGTTGAGGGCCAGCAGGTTGGCGTGGACATCGGTGTAGCCCGCCCCGAAGACGACGCCCGACGGCGAGTAGAGGATGTCGTAGCGGTCCAGCGAGTAGCCCCACGCCCAGTTGACGGCCAGCAGCGCGGCCAGCACGGCGACGTGGGTGCGCATGTACTGCGGCACGGTGTAGATGCGCGCCTGGAGTTGGGGCCGCCGGGCCAGGAGATAGATGCCGGCGACGCCGACGAGGGCGAGGAACAGCGCGCCCATCAGCCAGCCCTGGACGAAGCGCCACAGGGGCAGGGTGAACATGTAGAAGCCCACGTCTTGCCCGAAAATCGGGTCGGCCTGGCCGAAGGGCTGCCGGTTCTGGTAGAGCAGCAGCGTCTGCCAGGCTGCCCCGGTCGCCGCGCCCATGAGCAGGCTCAGCAGGCCCGCCCCGATGCCCAGGCCGAGGACCATAGCGGGCGAGGCCAGCGGGTCTTCCTGGCCGAAAAAGACCGGCTCGCGGCGATTGAGGGCGCGGGCCAGGAACCAGTTGCCGCCGATGACCAGGGCCGCCAGGACCAGACCCAGCACGAATAGGCCCAGCCGCGCCTGGAGCAGCCCCCAGAAGACGGTGGAGTAGCCCACACTGCTGAACCACAGGCTATCGGTATACAGGTCTACCAGGCTTCGGCTAAACAGGAAGAGAACGAAGAGAACCGCGACAATCCCCCACAGGCCGCAGCCAAGACGCGGCCCACGGGGGAGGCGGGGGCCGACGCGGCCGGGGCGCGGCGCGGGGTTACGGGGAGGAACACGCATGGGAAGTCCTTGCTGGGTGCGGCGCGGACAGCGCCACACGCGATACGCTATCGCCGAGCTAACTCATCTACATCTACTACGTATAGTCTAAGCGAACGTCGCTCACTGTCAACCGCTACCGCCACTATGACTGGACATGACTAGAGATGAAAGATTGAAAGATTGACACCATTTCGTCAGTCTTTCATCAGACTCCGACTAGGCATTCCCTCCCGTCTCCGCTTATAATTGGGCCGCCTGTCGTCCCTTTATCTAATCTTTGGTCTTTAATCTTTAGTCTTAAGCCTTAATCCTTGCCATGACTAAGCTGCGCCGAAAGCGCCGGGTAGACACGCCACCCATCCAGTGGCGGAAACGGCTACAGATGCGGCGTCGGGCGCCACTCCTGCTGGGGGTGGCGCTGTCTGTGTTGCTGCTGGCAGGGGTGTGGGGCGGGCTGACGCTGCGCCAGAGCGCGGCTCCCTTGCCGACACCGACGCCCGATGCGCTGGCCGCCGTGGACACCGATACGGCAGCCGTGGCGGCGCTGATTCGCCAGGCCGAGCTGCTGGGCCAGGTGGAACCTGTCCTGCCGAGTGCGGCCCTCAACCCCACCGCGACCCCCGTTCCCTCGCCTACGCCCTGGCCGACGAGTACTCCCATCCCCCCCACCGCCACCTATACCCCCACGCCCACCCCGACGCTCACCCCTAGCTTCATCGTCAGCGCGGGCCGCCTGCCCATCGTAGACTGGGAACAGGTGAGCCAGGTGCGCCAGCCCCTTGAGCGCGAGGAAGCGGCCTTCCTGGAGCCGATGGCCCAGGTCTACCAGGACGACGACCCCAACGAAGCGCCCAGCGTCGCCGCCATGCTGCTCAGCTTCTACGGTGTCGAACCCGACGAGGCGCTGGTCAGCGCCGTGAAGAAGCTGCCCTACGACCGCGACAGCCGCGTCGCCCTGCCGGGCGACCTGGTCCGCTACCTGGAGGGCTTCAACCTCAAGGCCGTCATCTACGAGAAAGTCACGCTGGAGCAACTCCAGAGCCTGATCAGCAACGGGATTCCCGTCATCGTCGCCCAGACGCTCACGCCCGACGACGAGACGCCCCACTACCGCGTCGTGCGCGGCTACAGCGACCGGCGCGGCGTGGTCATGGCGAACGACTCGGCTTTCGCCGCCAGCCTCAGCTTTAGCTACGCCGAGTTCGACCAGATGTGGACCAAGTTCGAGGGTTTCGCCATGCCCGTCTTCCTGGAGCGCCAGGAAGAGGTCGTCCGCGCCATCCTGGGCGAAGAGGGCGACAAGACGGCGGAGTACGTGGAACACGGCCGCAAGCTAGGGGATCCGCCCATCGAGACGGGAACCGCCACGCCCACCCCCAGGAGCGACAACAGCCAGGCCGACGCCGCCTGGACCATCCACGCGGGTGAAGTCCTGACGGGTACGCTGCTCGGCAATACCGCCGGAACCTTCGGCTATCTGCGCTTCACCGCGCCCGAGTCGGGCAAGGCTGTGACGGTGGACCTGAACTACGCCCCGGACGACGCCGTCATCGCCCGCGCCGTCGGCTTCAACGTCTACGGCCCTAAGGGCGAGGACCTGGGGGCGGGCACGAACACGTCGGGCCGAGGCGGCCAGCGCAGCCTGCGCCTGACGTCCATCGCCGGCATGAGCTATCTCGTCCAGGTCTACAACTACCTGCCGAAGCTCACCCTGGACTACACCGTCACCGTAGCCATCGAGGGCAGTCCGCTGCCCGCCGCGCCGGCTGTGCCTTCTGACGCCGGCGCGACCGCGAAGCCCGTTCCCACCCGCGCCATCACGCCCGCCACCGCCCCGACTTCGGCCCCGGCGCCGACGCAGCCGCCCCCGCCGACCAGCCCCCCGGCCACCAGTCCGCCGCCGACCAGCCCGCCGCCGACCGCGCCGCCGCGCCCCTTCCCGCGCCCAACCCGCGCGCCCTGAAGTTCAGCAGCCGGCCTAATCCTGTCAATCTTGTAAATCATGTCTAATCGAATCGGCCTGTGCCGCCAGGACATCGGCCACGGTGAGCCAGCCGGAGTCGGGCCAGAGTTGGGCGACCTGGCTGGCGAAGGCGGGCGCGGCGCGCATCACGGCCGCCGTCGGGCCGTCCTGGACGACCCTACCCTCGTCCAGCACGACGGTCCGGTCGGCTACCAGCGCCGCCAGTTCGACATCGTGGGTCGTCAGCAGGACAGCCGTGCCCGACTGTGCCAGACGGCGTAGCAGGGCGGCCAGGTCCGCTTTCTGGAGCGTGTCCAGGCCGCGCGTCGGCTCGTCCAGCAGGAGTAGCGCCGGCTCGGCGGCCAGGACGGCGGCCAGGGCCACGCGCTGCCGCTGGCCCACGCTCAGATCGCGGGGGTAGGCGTCGGCCAGCCCCTCCAGGCCCAGCCGCGCCAGGCTACCGCCCAGGCCCGGTAGGCGGTGAATGCGGCGCGTAAACAGCACCTCATCGCGCACGGTGTCCGCGAACAGCAGCGCGCCCGGGTTCTGGGGCACGTAGCCTACTCGCCGCGCCACCGCCGCCGTGTCGCCCGGTCGGACCGGCTGCCCCAGCAGGCTAACCCGCCCGGCCGTTGGCGCCAGCAGCCCCATCGCTGTTTTGAGCAGCGTCGTCTTGCCCGCGCCGTTGCGCCCCATGAGCGCCACGACTTCGCCCTGCCGCACCGCCAGGTCTACCCCGCGCAAGACGGTCCGCTCCCCGTAGCGGGCGTGGACGCCGTCGAGGGAGAGGAGGGGCGGGCCAGGGGATTGATGAGTGATGATTGATGACTGATGACTGATGATTGATGACTGATGACTGATGATTGATGATTGGGGTCCTCCGTCTCTAATCTTCAATCTTCTATCATCAATCATCAGTCTTGCCGCCTCCGCCACGGTCAGGGGAACAGGCGTCCAGCCCAGGGCCGCGCCGAGGCGGGTGACCGGGGGGGCGAGGGGGGGGGGGGCCCGTGGGGGGGGGGGGGCGCCAACCGCCGCGTGCCCCGAATCCACGGTCAGGACGTGGGTGGCGCGCTCGACGACGCGCTCGACGCGGTGCTCGGCCAGCACGACGGTCAGGCCCGCCTCGCGGTGCAGGTCGTCAATGGCGGCCAGCACGTCCGCCGCGCCCTGGGGGTCCAGTTGGGAGGTTGGCTCGTCCAGGACGAGGACACCCGGCTGGAGCGTCAGCACGGCTCCGATGGCGACGCGCTGCTTCTCGCCGCCCGACAGCGTCTCGACCCGCCGGTCGCGTAGATGAGCGATGCCCAGCCGCGCCAGCGCCGTCTCGATGCGCCCACGCATGACTGACGGCGGGACGCCGAAATTCTCCATGCCAAAGGCCAACTCATCCTCCACGGTGGAAACGACGAACTGGGCTTCGGGGTCCTGGAACACCAGCCCGACGTGGCGGCCCATGCGGCGCGGCGTCAGGGCGACGGGATCGGCGTCAAGGACGCGCACCCGCCCCTGGAAGACGCCGCCGAAGAAGTGGGGCACGAGGCCGTTGAGGGTGCGGAGCAGGGTAGACTTGCCGCCGCCCGACGCGCCGACGACCAGGGTGAAGCTGCCCGGCGGCAGGCCCAGGCCCACGCCGCGTAGGGCGGGGGCTGCCTGCTCCGGGTAGTGGTAGCTCACTCGCTCAAGCTGAATCACGGCTGTCCTGTTCGTGCGTGGGCGCGGGCAGGGCGAGGCCGACCAGGGGGGCCAGCAGGCTCAGGTAGGCGAGGCCGGGCCACGGCTCAAACGGCGGCGGGGCGAGGCGGGGGAAGGGCGTGTAGGCCAGGGCTTCGGGTCGCAGGGCGACCACGAGACCCAGGCCGACCAGCCCAACCAGGGCCAGGGCCATGACGGCCTGGTCCAGGCGGGAGTAACCCAGGCGGCGGTAGCGCGTGCGGCGGCTGGTGGGAACCAGGCAGCGCAGGGTCCAGAGTAGGACGAGCGCTCCTGCTCCCCCCAGGGCGATGCCCCACAGCGTCCGCCCCCAGTAGCCTAGGCTGAACAAGGCGCCCCCCACCCCCAGGCTCCCCAGCAGCAGCCCTAGCTGGGCCAACCAGGGGCGGTGCGTCGAGAGGCGCTCGTCGTCGGCATAGCCCAGGCCGCGCGCTTCGAGGCTCTCGGCCAGTTGGACGGCGCGCTCCAGCCCCGTGGTCAGCAGCGGGCCGACCAGGGGCAGCAGGTCGCGGGCGGCGCGGAACTGGTGGCCTCGGATGCGCTGGGCGTCGCGGATTTCCTGGAAGCCAAGCACGGTCTGCGGGATGAAGGCCAGGCCGATGGTCAGAATCAGGCCCGCGTGGTAAAATGCCGAGGGAACCAGGCGCAGCAGCGTCGCCGCGTCAAGCGTCTGGCTGAAGGCCGCCCCTGCCACCAGCAGCCCGGCCAGTTGGACGACGCCGATGAGGCCGTGGGCGACCGCTTCGAGGGTGACCCGTCCGCCAATCACCGGCCAGGTCTCCGGCAGGCGGAACAGCACGGTGTCCCCCACGTGGCCGGTGAGTGTGTCGAAGCCGACGCCAATCAGGCCGAACACCAGCCCCAGGCGGATAAACGCCCCCCAGGCCGGGCCGGTCTGCGACTGACGGGCGGCGGCCTGGTAGACGACGAGCAGGGTCAGGAGGGTCAGCGTCAGGTAGAGGGGGTTGCGTGTGGTGAGGACGGCCGTGAAGGCCAGCCCTAGCCACGTCAGCCAGGCCAGTGGGTGGCGGGGTAATAGTGGTCGGTGGTCAGTGGTTGGTGGTTGGTGGGGGGGCGTCATGGACTGCTCCGCCACCGAACCCATAGCCAGAGACAGGCCAGCGCCGCGAGTAAGGCCCCAAAGAGCAGGTAGGAGGAGGAAGGCGCTTGCCCTGCCGCTCCAGGTCGAGAGGCGAGGGGTGCCGTCGTGGTGGCGCACAGGTCCCCCCAGGTGACGAGAGGCGGCGTCACGCCAGAGGCAACCCCGCCCTCTCCCCACGCCCAGCCGTCCACGCTGCCCGGCTGAAGAACGCGGCCCGCCGCGCCCTGGTCCGAGTAGGTCCACGCGCCGCCGTCGAGCCGCCAGTAAGCCCAGTAGCGCCAGGGGAGCGTCTGCGCCTGACACTGGCACGCCTCGCGGGGGTAGTCGCAGCCGTCCTGCCCGACACCCGACGCGGCGATGCGGCAGACGAACGCCCCTTGCCCACTGTACTCGACCGCCGTGTCCAGCCCGGCCTGCCGCAGCAGGTCGGCGCCGGTCATGCCCTGGCGGTAGGGGTAGCAGCCACGGAACACCGCGCCATTCCCGAACTGGACCACCAGCCCGACGCGCCCATCCTGCGACCAGGCGGTCGTGGTCAGGCTCAGCCAGACGAGCGCCAGGCCGACGAGTAGGGGCCACCGCCGCCTGGCCTCAGTCACGCAGCCCTCGGGGCGGGTAGACCTTGCCGAGCAGGGCGGGCACGGCCTGCGCTGTGGCCTGGAGGTCGTTGGCCCCCGCCGCGCCCTTCAGCCCGCCGGCCGGCCCCTGGAGGGCCAGCAGGGCGTCGAGGGGCGAGCGCCCACCCTTCCGCCACGCCGGACCGGTCGGGTTCTCACCCAGCGCCAGCAGCCCCATGACGGCCAGGGCGGTCGAGGGGGCGTTGGAGGGGACCGTCGCCGGGGCCGGGGCCGAGCGCGACGCCGTCTGCGCGGCGCGGTGGGCCGGGAAGCCGCCGTCGTCGTTCTGTTGGCGGCTTAGAAACAGCCGGGCGTTCTGGAGCGCCGGGTGGTCGTGGGGTACGCCCGCCGAGGCGAGGGCCTGGAGCACCAGCCCCGTGGTGTCCACGTCGGCCTGTCCCAGCTCAGGCGCGAACGCCCAGCCGCCTTCGGGCGTCGCCGAGGCCAGCAAGGTCTGGCCGGCTTCGGCGGGGATAGCCTCGCCCGCCGCCGCCAGCCCCAGCATGGCCCACGCCTGGTCCCAGTGGCTCTGGCCGAAGTGGCCGCCGTGGTAGGTCGCGCGCACGGCCTGCACCAGGTTACGGCCCGCGAAGGCGTCGGGGTGGCCGCCCGCCGCGACGACGCCGGCCAGCAGCTTGCCCGCCTCGCGCGCGCCGCCCTGGTCCAGGTAGGCCGGGCCCTCGGCGGCCAGGAAGTCGAGGACGGTATGCCCGTCTGGGGTATACCAGGCGCCGACATCCTCACCGGCCGCCGCGGCGGCCAGGACAGCGTCGAGGGTCAGGCCGACGCGGTACGGGTCGCGGCTGAAGCCGCCGTCGGGCTGCTGACGGCTCCGCAGCCAGGCCAGGGCGGCGGCCGCGCCGGCCGGCGCGGCCGGGGCGCTGGCGCCGCCGGTGACGGTGGGCGGCTCGCTCCCCCAGCGCCAGCCGTCCAGCCCGCCGTTGCTGATGGTAGCCTGGTCCGCGCCCACGTCGGACATGGCCCAGCCCTGGGGCGTCCAGTGGTAGTACCCCCAGAAGTTGGCTTTGTCACAGAAGCAGTTGGTGGCGGGACAGCCGACGCCCTCGATACTGCACACGGCCGTCCCGAAGTCCGTCTTCGACGTGACCACGTTGAGGCCGGAGCGTTGGAGCAGGTCCAGGCCACTGATGTTGTTGCGGAAGGTCACGTCGCGGTTCTCGACGCGGCCATCGGGGAATTGAACGACAAGGCGGGCGCGGGCCTGGGTCAACTGGACGGCCGCCAGGCCAGCCCCCACCAGGACCACCAGCAGGATACCCA
>CAZFUK010000149.1:0-10390 GCA_964522005.1 uncultured Anaerolineales bacterium
GCAAGCGTTATGCGGACGGCACCAAGTAGTTAAGAAGAACTACTGGGACAACGTGAGCGGGAAGCTCAACGTCTATGCCATTGTCCAGGCCGCCCCGGAAGAAGAGAAACGAGTTGTGTACGAATTCTTGAAGGACTATTTCGGAGACCAGTAGAGAGAGGCGGGTCTATGAATACGGTGGAGAGTTACTTAGTAGAACCTAAGCCGGGGCAGCCAGTCTTGTTTGATCAGATGACACAAGAAGAAGCCCCAAGAAGTGAGGATGTATTTATCCTACCCCCACAAGATGTTCTAGAAACCCTGCAATCCTTTCCACATCATGTTACAACCACCATCCTCGATCCCTGGTACAACAAAGGGATTGGGGGCGAACGTGACGACTATCATCAATGGCTATCCTCAGTTGTTGAAGCTGCTTCGAACATTTCAGATCATATATTTCTATGGGGATTTCCGGAGATAATCTACAGAGTGATGGACTATATCCCTAATGGGTTTACATTGAAAGCGTGGCTGACCTGGTATTACAAGAATTGCCCTTCGGTAATTCGCGGCTGGCGCTCTGCTCATATGTCTTGTCTGCATTTCGCCAAAAAGACCGCCCGGTTGTATCCCGAGCACTTTCTAAACGACGCACAATTAGAGAAGCAACGACAGGGAAAACTGAGATATATGCCGGGCCCACCAAATGTAATCGAAGAAGCGTTGTTGGTTGGCTTTGTGGGCAAGAATGAGCAAACCGGACATCCTTCTCAGAAGCCGATTAAAGTGATAGAACCTCTTGTGATGATGACGACGAAAGAGGGGGATGTCGTGCTTGACCCGATGTGTGGATCGGGTACAACAGGCGCAGCTTGCAGGAATCTACACCGTCGGGCTGTCCTGTGTGATATGTCTGAAGAATACTTGCAAATGGCGGAGAAGCGGTTGAATGTAAAGAGGGCGGACTCCTCAGAGCAACTTATGGGCTTTCTTCATTAACCTCTCTATGGCTGACTGTGCTATCATGGACGCATGAAGACGCACGACTTTATCCAGTCCGTCGTGGACGACCTGCGGCCCCGCCTGCCCGACGAGTGGCAGGCGTACCAGTTGCGCCGACATGGGAACCAGTTCCAACTCCACTACGGCCAGCCCCACCTCCACTACGAGGTCTGGGTGGACCACCGCTTCGACCACGTGGAAATCGGGCTGCACTGCGAAGCCGACGGGGCGACCAACCAGCGCCTGCTGGCCTTCTTCGACCGCCACCTGATCGAGATTCGCGCCGAGTCCGGGGAGCCGCTGGAAGCGGAGCACTGGACGCCGAGTTGGACGCGCGTCCACCACGTCGTGAAGTTCGACCAGCTTACCCCGCCGCTGGCCGACCGCGTCGCCCACAGCCTTGCGCAGCTCATTGCCGTTCTCCAGCCCATGCTGGCCGAGGCGACCGAGGGTAAGGATAGGGCGTAGCAGCCTACCATAGGCTCAACTGGGCCGGAGGCGGTGGGCTGTCCGGCTGGGCGGGCGCGTCGACCAGCCGGCGGACGAGGCCGTCCAGGTCGGCGGCCGCCGGGTCGAGGGCTTCCGCCCCCTGCTGGAGCAAGAGGTCCGTGCCGGGGCTGCCGGGCACGGCCAGCACAGGCCGCCCCTGCCGCCGCGCTTTCTCCGCCGTATCCAGGCTGCCGCTCTTCTCCCCCGCTTCCACCACAATCACCGCCCGACTGAGGCCGCTCACGATGCGGTCACGCGCCATCAACTGCGGGCCGCGTGGTGGCGTATCGGGCCGGAACTCCGACAGAACCGCCCCCCGCCCCTCAATCCTCTCGGCCAGCGCCCGGTTCTCGCCTGGGTGAACCACGCGCAACCCGGACCCCAGCACGGCCAGCGTCCGACCTTCAGGCGCGAGCAGCGCCCCCTGGTGGGCGAGCGTGTCAATCCCCAGCGCCAGGCCGCTCACAATAGTCACGCCGCGTGCAGCCAACTCGCACGCCAACCCCTCCGCGTAGTGCGCCCCCCGCGCCGTCGGCTGCCGCGTGCCCACGAGGGCGACAGCGGTCTGGTCGGACGGGCGCAGGCCGCCGCGCAGGAACAGGACGGGCGGCGCGTCGGTGAGGGGGCGCAGGCCGGCGGGGTAGGCGTCGTCGTCCCAGGTAAGAACCTGGACGCCTTCGTCGCTCAGGCTGACGAGTTCGGCTTCCAGTTGGTCCAGCGAGGTCGCCCGCAGCCGCGCCACGGTCTCGGCCGTGACGCGCGGGACGTGCCGCAGGTCGTCGTCCGCCGCGTCGAACACGCCCGCCACGCTCCCGAAGCGTTCGACCAGCCGCTTGAGCGTGACCCCGCCCACCCCCGGCAGCGCGGCCAGGGCCAACCACTGCGCCTTGCTCATGGCTCTCTCCCAGGTCCCCGCTTACGCATCGGTGTGAATCGTGCGCGTCAGCGTGAGGACGTAGACATCCGCCGCGCCGGCGGCGAGCAGAACCCGCGTGGCCTCTTCCAGCGTCGCGCCCGAGTCGTACAGGTCGTCCACCACGAGCAGGCGGCGCCCCCTCACCGGCCCGCGCACGGCGAACGCCCCGGCTACATTGGCCCGCTTCTGCGCCAGCGTCCGTAGCTCCTTCTGCGGGGCGGTGGGGCGGGTCTTGACCAGGGCGGGCCAGGTGGGGATGTCGAGGCGCTGGCTGAGGGCCGCCGCCAGGGCGTCCACCGGGCTGAAGTCGCGCCGCGCCGACCAACGGCAAATCGTTTTTCGTCCGAGGCCGGTATCGGGACAATGGCCTGGGCGGCGCGCAGTTCAGGGTGCTGCTCCACCAGGGCAAGGACGTGGTCCACCAGGGGCGGCAGCGCGGCGCGGTCGGCCTGGTATTTGAACTGGTAGGCCAGGGCGCCGACCGTGCTACGGCTCCACTCCGCGCCACTGAAACCGCTGTGGAAGTCGAGCGCCCAGCCGGCGCGCCAGGGTCCGGCGAGCGGCCGGCCGTGGGGCGTCGCGAGGAACGCGGCCACGACATTGTCAACCGTGGGTGGTGGGGGGTGGGTAGGGTTGAGGTGGTCAAGGGCAGGGCGAGCGGCGTCACGGGCGTCGGCGGAAGGCTGGCCCCCCTGTCGCGGCCTGCGCTGGCCTGGGCCAGGCCGAGGCAGGTCCAGGGCGATGCGCGCCTTAGCCCGGATAGCTTGTTCGCCTAGCGGCGTCAGTTTCAGGAGGGGGCGGGCGCCGCCAATCACCTTCAAATGCCCCTGGTTCACCAGTTGCGCGATCAGCCCTTCGATCTCTGCCAGCGAGAAGGCCGCCAGCCGCCCATAGTAGACCTGCTCCCGATACCCCGCCACCTGCATCTCGCGCGCCCTGGACCCCTTGAGCAAGAGGGCCAACTTCTCGCGGCCAATCTCCCAGCGCAGCCGCCGCACCGCATCCAGGATGGCCAGGGCCGCCCGCTCGGCCGAGGTGAGATCGGTGATGGCCGTGTCAGGCGTGGCGGCCAGCACGGGGTGGCGGGCCAGGCAGTTGTCGCAGCAGGCGGACGCCTCGGCCGGGCCGGTGGCGCCACCGTGGTCGCGCAGCCGCCGCCGACGGCAGGTGTTGCTCTCGGCGTAGGCCAGCATATGGTCCAGGGCGGCGCGCCGTTGCCGCTCGTGCTGGCGTCGGTCGGCCTCCAGGCGAGCCGCCGCTGCCGGGTCCCAGGCGCCGAGGCGCAGGAGCATGCCCCAGCCGTCGTCGCCCAGGCGGGTCACGGCCCCCATGCGCTCCAGGTCGGCCAGCGCCAGGCGAACCTTGACCGGCGATAACCCTGTCACCAGCGATAGGTCATCGGCGCTGAGCCACATCTCCGCCCCACCCTCGGCCTGGAGCGCGCGATACACCGCCTCACGCTCTGGCGGCGTGGGGATGTCCTGCTCGATGAGCCACTCCTGGAAGGCGCGGTCCTGGGGGGCATAGAGCAGGACGGCGCGGGCAGGTTCGCCATCGCGGCCGGCGCGCCCGGCCTCCTGGTAGTAGGCTTCCAGCGTGCCCGGCACGCTAAAGTGGACCACCAGCCGCACATCGAGGCGGTCAATGCCCATGCCAAAGGCATTCGTCGCCGCCACCACCCCCAATGCTCCGCTCATGAAACGGTCCTGAATGCCAACGCGCGTATCAGGGTCCAACCCGGCGTGGTACGCCTCGGCAGGCCGACCGAGCGAGCGGACAAACTCCGCCACCTCCTCCGCGTCGCGGCGTGCGCCAGTGTAGATGATGACGCCGCCCTCCACCTCGGCCAGGAGTCGTTGCAGGGCCTTGAGTTTGGCGGGCACGTCGGGCGTGGACTGGACCTCGAAGACCAGGTTGGGGCGGTTGAAGCCGGTTGCCAGGCGCTCCGCGTCAGGCAGCCCCAGTTGCTCCAGGATGTCCGCCTGGACGTGCGGTGTGGCGGTGGCGGTGAGGGCGATGGTGACGGGCTGCCCCATGTGTTGACGGGCTTCGCGCAGGCGCAGGTAGTCGGGGCGGAAGTCGTGGCCCCACTCGGAGATGCAGTGCGCCTCGTCCACCGCCAGCAGGCTGACCGACACGCGGCGTAGCGCCCGCATAAAGGCCATTTGGCGGAAGCGTTCCGGGGCGACGTAGAGAAGGCGGACTTCCCCTCGGACCAGCGCATCCAGCCGCCGGGCCTGTTCAGGGCTGGGCACGAGGCTGTTGATGTAGGTGGCAGGCAGCCCATGCTGCGCCAGGCTGTCCACCTGGTCCTTCATCAGGGCGACCAGGGGGGAGACGACGACGGTGACGCCGGGGAGATGGAGGGCGGCCAGTTGGTAGATGAGGGATTTGCCCGCGCCAGTGGGCATGACGACCAGCAGGTGACGCCCGGCCAGGAGGCGCTGGAGGGCGTCGTGTTGGCCGGGGCGGAAGGCGGGGAAGCCGAAGTGGCGGCGCAACGAGGTGAGGAGCGGGTCGGACATGGGCGTCGCCCCTGGATACAACACCGCCTCTCGCCCCACGGTGGTGAGGGCAAGAGGCGTGATTTCAAAAGACAGCCCCACTAAGCCGTGTGCCGGTGAGTTTAGAGCCTGCTTGCGCAGGTGGGTGGCTACCGGACAGGCTCCTGGAGACCAGGTGGCCTGCCACTCGAGATCGCCTCCCAAATAGTGGGTGTTGGCAGTAAACGCGGAAACCGCATCACAAACCTAGCAGGGCTGGGGAAATACTAGCACAGTTCAGCGGCAGAGGCAAATAAAATCTAGACGGCCACCTGGTAAATAATCGGGCGATAGCGGGGGGAGGGGATGGGACGCCCTTCGGCCTGGGCTGCCTCTAGCCAGGCCGTTTTCGCCATCTGAACCTGCTCTAGCGCCTCCTTGGGCGTACGCCCAAACGCCGAACAGGCGTCGAGGTCCGGGATGTCGGCGATGTAGCCCTCATCTTCCTCACTATAGAAGATGTTGATATGGTAGTCTTTCACTCGTCCTCCAGCTACTCATGGCGAAGTTATCGCCGAAGGCGTACCCGTCTCGTCCACCGTGTCCGCCAGGGTGCGCCCCATCGTCTCCTGACCGAGCAGGGCGACGCCCGCCGCGACCAGGAACGACACGGCGTAGACCGTCAGCGCCAGCGGCAGCGACAGGCCAATGAGCCGCGCGCTCAGCAGGGGCGCGACGATGCCCGCCACCCGCGCCATCGCGCTGGCCCAGCCCATACCCGACGCCCGAACGGCCGTGGGGTAGAGTTCGGGTGTGTAGGCGTAGAGGCAGCCCCACGCGCCCAGCGAGAAGAAGCTCATCAGGATGGCGGCGAAGAGGGCGCCGCCCGGGTCGGCCACCACGGCGAACAGGTAGGTGAACACCGCGCTGCCCACGAGGTAGGCGGCCAGGGTGATGCGCCGCCCCCACTTCTCGACCAGCCAGGCAGCCGAGAAGTAGCCGGGCAACTGCGCCAGGGCCAGGATGAAGCTGTTCTGGCCGGAGCCGCGCAGGTCCGCGCCGCGTTCGAGGAAGATGCCGGGCAGCCAGGTGAAGATGCCGTAGTAGGCCAGCGACAGGAAGAACCAGACCAGGGACAGCAGGACGGTCGAGCGCAGCAGGGGCGACTGGAACAGCCGCGCCAGGGGGCGGGCCGCCGTCTGGCCGGCCGGGGTGGCGGGGGCGAGACGCAGGCGGAAGTCGGCGGGCAAGCCTACGCCATTCTCGGCGGCGACCTGCCGCAGCACCGCCCGCGTGTCCTCTTCGCGGCCCTGGGTCAGCAGGTAGCGCGGCGACTCGGGGATGGAGCGCCGCACCCAGAAGGCGACCAGGCCAGGCAGGGCGGACACGGCGAGGACGATGCGCCAGCCGATGTCGGGGAACTGGGGCAGGATGAGCAGCGCCAGGCCGGCCGCGACGATAGTGCCGAGCGCCCAGAAGCTCTCCAGGAACACGAGCCAGCGGCCCCGTTGGCGGCTGGGCAGGAACTCAGCGGTGATGGCGTAGTCCACGGGCAGCGAGCCGCCAATGCCGAAGCCGGTTAGGACGCGGAACAGGAGCAGGGTCTCGTAGTTGGGGGCGAGGGCGCTGAGCAGGCCGCCCACGGCGGCGATGAGGATGGTCAGTACGAAAACGGCCTTGCGGCCGATACGGTCGGCCACGTTGCCCCACAGCCACGCGCCCACCATCATGCCCACGAACAGGGCCGTCACCAGCAGCCCCGCCTGGTCGCGGCTGATCTTCCACGACGCGATGATGGCCGGCACCAGGAAGCCAATCAGCAGGACTTCCATGGCGTCGGCCGCCCAACTCACGCCCGCTACCGCGATCAGTTTGCGCTGGAAGCGGCCCATGCCAATCTGGTCAATCACCGCGTCCAGGCTCAGTTCTGGCCCCCGTGCTCGCGCCATGCTGTCCTCGCTTGAGTAGGAAGGGTCGGAAGAATAGGAAGGACTCGACTGTCACCCTGAGCGAAGCGAAGGGTCTCGCTTCACTAAGACGAGACCCTTCACTCCGTTCAGGGTGACAGTCGCCAAGACCGCCACATATGCAAGACCCCTTAGCTATCTCTAAATCGTTCTTTCAATTCTGTTAATCATGTCAAAATCGCTCTGCCTTACTCCTGGGTCACGTGCTTCTCTGGCAGGCGGGGCGGCTTGGCCGACCGCCGGGGGCCAAACCAGCGCCGCAGCAGCGTCGGCGTAATCAGCCCTTGCGGGAAGAAGACCGTGCCTATAGCAATCAGCAGGCCGAAGATGATCAGGCGGCCCTCGCGCAGGAAGAGGGCGAGCCAGGTGGGGAGGCCGTCAATGCCGGCGGCGGCGCGGAGGAGTTCGGGCAGCGCGGTCAGGGCCATGCCGCCGACGACTGGGCCGACGAAGGTGCGCGAGCCGCCGATGAGGACAAAGGCGAGGTAGTTGACGCTGGCGTCGAAGGTGCCCTGGCGGGCGTTCCAGGTGTTGAGGAAGTGCGCGCTGACCGCGCCGACGACGCCGGCCAGAATCGCGCCGAGGGTGAACGCCAGCACCTTGGCGTAGGTCGGGTTGATGCCCACGGCGTCGGCGGCCAGTTCGTCCTCGCGGATGGCGACAAAGGCGCGGCCCATGCGGATGTTCTCCAGGCGGTAGACGAAGAACATGGCGAGGAGCAGCAGCGGCAGGGCGATCCACAGGTACTCGACCTGGCTCTTGAAGGGCTGGGGGATGCCGAAGATGCCGACCGCGCCGCCGAGGATGGGCAGGTTCAGCGACAGGACGCGCAGAATCTCGACGAAGGCGATGGTCGCCAGGGCCAGGTAGATGCCCCTGAGCCGCAGGGCCGGGAGGCCGACCAGGAGCGCCAGGACGCCCGAGGCCACGGCGGCGACGAGCATCTCCAGCAGGACGAGGGACAGGGGGTAGGAGCCGTCGGTCGAGGGGAACAGGCGGGTGGACATAACCGCCGCGATGTAGCCGCCGAGGGCGTAGAAGCCCGGACTGGCGAGGGAGAGCTGCCCGGCCATGAGCGGCAGGTAGAGCGACAGCCCCAGCGCGGCGGCCAGGACCATCGAGGTGATGAGAAAGCCGTAGGTGTTGAGGAAGGCGGCCATGAGCCTAGACTTTTTGGACCAGGGCGCGGCCGAGCAGCCCTTGGGGGCGGGCCAGCAGCACGATGAACAGCAGGGCGAAGGCGACGGCGTCTTTGTAGGCGACGTACTGGGCCGGCACAAACGCCTCGCCCAGGCCGATGACCAGCCCGCCCAGCACCGCGCCGGGGATGTCGCCCAGGCCGCCGAGGATGATGACGGCCAGCCCCTTGAGGCCGAAGGCGATGCCGAAGTACGGCCCGGCGATGCTGACGCTCAGCCCGATGAGCGCGCCCGCGATGCCGCCCAGGAAGCTGCTCAGGAAGAAGGTGACGAGGATGAGGCGGTCGGTGTCAATGCCGAGCAGGCTGGACGTGACGGCGTCTTCCGAGACGGCGCGCAGGGCCTTGCCCGTCTTGGTGCGGTTGATGAACAGGGTCAGCAGGACGACGAGGACCATCGAAACGCCGAAGATGATGACCTGGATGGTGCGGACGATGATGGGCGGGCCGCTCTCGCCGCTGAAGTTGATGGCGGCGGGCAGCGCCCCGAAGGGGTTGGCGGGGTAGGAATAGAGTTCCGCGCCAAAGAAGTACTGGATGATGTTGACCAGGGCGACCGCGACGCCCAGGCTCGACACCAGGGCGAGCAGCGGGTCCGCGCCGCGTTCGCGCAGCGGGCGGAAGGCGACGCGCTCGATGAAGATGCCTGTGAGGCCGGCCAGCGCCGCGCCGAGCAGCAGGGCCACGACAAACGGCAGCTTGAGGGGCAGGGCGGGCTGGCCGAACAGGCCGCCGAACAGCCGCGAGAGCTGGCCGTTGGGGTTGATGGCCGAGCCGGTCAGCAGATAGGTGAAGTACGCGCCGAGGGTGAACACCGCGCCGTGGGAGAAGTTGATGATGCGCAGGATGGAGAAGACGAGGGTGTAGCCCAGGGCGAAGATGGCGTAGACGCTGCCAATCGCCAGGCCGTTGAGGATTTGTTGCGCCAGCAGGGTTGGGTTCACGAATCCCCCGAACTGGTGGGTGGCGGATGGTGGGTAGTAGTTAAACCGTCCTGGACGAGCCGTGTCCCCTCTCCCCCTGGGAGAGGGTTAGGGTGAGGGTCTTCGACGCTTGGCTGTCCTTAAGACCCTCACCCCCGCCCCCTCTCCCTCTGGGAGAGGGGAGTCTATTTGCCCCCCCTCACCCTTGTGAGAGGGGAGGCACTCTACTTGATGAACACGAAGCGGCCGGTGTTGCCGTCGGGGTTCATCTTGATCTGGGCCGTGTAGAACGCCTCCTGCTTGATGTCACCCTTGTCGGTGAAGCTGATCTTGCCCAGCGGCGTGTCATACGTGCTGGCCAGAATCTGCTTGTTCAACTCGCTGCGCTGCTTCGCCAGGTCCAGCGTATCCAGCTTGGTCTTCTGGTCCAGCGCTTTGAGCGCCTCGACCACGACCTGGACGGCCGCGTAGGCCTGCCCGCTAAACTGACCGGGGTCCTTCTGGAACTTGGCCTTGAAGGCGGTGACGAATGCCTGGTTCACAGGCGTGGCCGCCTCGTTGCTATACGCCTGGGCGACGAAGATGCCGTCACACTGGGCCTTGCAGACCGGGAACAGGTTGGGCGTGTTGAGACCGTTGCCGCCGACGATGGGGCCTTTGAAGCCCAGCTCGCGGAGCTGCTTGACCAGGTTACCGCTATCCGCCGCCAGGCCGGAGATGATGATCATGTCGGGCTTGGCCGCGATGCCGTTGGTTGCCTGCGTCGTGAAGTCGGTGTCGGTCGTCTGGTGCGTCTGGACGGTCGCCAGTTCGAGCTTGAGCGTGTCGGTGACGGTGCGCTGGAAGACGACGGTCTCCGACTTGGAGAAGGCGTCGTTCTGGGCGTAGAAGACGGCGACGCGCTTGGCGTTCGGGTTGGCGGCCAGGGCGGCGCGCACGGCGTTGGGGGCGACGACGGTCACGGGGGCCGAGACGCGGGCGATGTAGTCGCCAATCTCCGGAATGCCCGCCGCCGTGTTGGACGGGCCGATGACCGGCACGCCCGCCTTGTCGGCGATGGGGTCGGCGGCGAACGCCTGCTGCGAGAGGGTCGGGCCGACGATGGCGACGACCTTGTCGTTGTTGATGAGGGTGTTGAAGGCGTTGATGGTGCCGGCCTCGTCACCCGCCGTGTCCTGGTAAACGAGCTTAATGGGTCGGCCGTTGATGCCACCCGCCTTGTTCAGCATGTCTTCGGCGATCTGCGCGCCCTGCACCTGCTCCTGGCCGAACAGCGCGACATTGCTGGTCTGGGCGACGGCAATGCCAATCTTGACCGGCTCGCCTGAGAGGGCCGCCGGCGCCTGCGTCGCGGCCGACGCCTGGGTCGCGGCCGGCTTGGGGACGTCGGTCGCCTTGGCGGCGGGGGCCTGGGTCGGGGCCTGGGTGGG
>CAZFUK010000150.1:0-10315 GCA_964522005.1 uncultured Anaerolineales bacterium
GCACGCCCGCCGGCCCACCGCCCGGCGCGCCGACCGCGCCCGCCGCGCCGGCCCCCACGCCGACGCCGCCCCTGAACCCCCACTGGACCAAGGAAGCGGCCCTCCCCCTGCTCCCGCACGAGCCACGCAGCGAGAAGCTGGTGGGCAAGCCCATCGGCAGCCTGGCCTTCTACACCCTCACCGTGGTCAAGCCGGAGGAGGGGCACAAGCTCGTCATGCACTTTAGCCCCGACAACGCCCTGATCGGCCAGGGCTTCGGCATCCGCGTCTACGGTCAGAAGGGCGACGAGTTGAGCAAGGGTGATAACTGGTACGGACGCGGCGGCGAGCGCACCTGGAACGTGCCCCCGACGCCCGGCACCTACATGATCCAGGTCTACAACTATATCCCCCAGATCACCGTCGAGTTTACACTGACCTGGGAGTAGCCCCGGCGGACGCGATTTGGACAGCCAGCCAAAGTAAGCTATAATACTCCCCCGGAGGAGTTTGTTATGGCCCGTGTTGTCCATCGTTTGAAGCCCTGGCGGCGCTTCGTCTTCCCTGGTACTGTGCTGTTGATTCTGCTGGCCGCGCTCAGCGCGTCCGGCTCCCTCGCGCCGGCGGCGGGGCTGCCGGCGCCCCTTGTCCCTACCCTCACCCTGGCGCAAGACCCCCTTCCACCATCCCCGACGCTAGTTGATCCCTTTGAGGCTGCCGCAGTGGCCCTGGCCCCGGACGCCACCGCCACGCCGGCCGACGACTCGGCAGCCCCCCTGGCTGAGGGGCGGCTTAGCCCGGTTCGGTCGCTGCGCGGCGGCGTCCTGGATGAGGATGGCGCCGGAGACGCGGCGGGCCTGGCGCCGTCACGCCGACCCGCGCGGCGCACCCTGCTAGAGGTGCCCGGCATAAGCGAGGGCGATGGCACAGCCGATGCGGCGACGACGGTGACGACAACGGTCGAGAGCGCGGCGGCGGCGATCCAGGCTGCCCACCTGGACAAGGTGGGCGAGGTATGGCAGACGCTCAACAACTGCGGCCCCGCCTCCGTCTCGATGGTCCTGGCCTACTACGGCCAGACGGTGAGCCAGGCGACGGCCCAGGCGGCCCTGCGCGCCCCCAAGGAGTGGGGCATGTTGCCGGGTGCCGTGCCGCCCTACGTCAACGGCTTCGACCTGGAGGCGCGCATCCTGGACCACGGCACAGCCGACGACTTGAAGGCCCTGCTGCAGCGGGGCATCCCCGTCATCGTGGTCCAGTGGCTGACCGAGAAGCAGCCCATTCCCCACTACCGCGTCGTGATTGGCTACGACGACACCGAGGCGCAGTTCTACGTCAACGACGGCGTGCTGGGCTTCGGCAAGGCTATCCCGTACGAAGACTTCGACAGCCTGTGGGATGTCTACCACAACCTGTACCTACCCATCTTCCGCCAGCAGGACGCCGCCGAGGTTCGGGCTTTGCTGGGCGCGCAGTGGGACCACACGGTGACGTTCGTGAGCATCTACAAGTCGCGGCCCGCCTGGGACGCGCTGCTGCGGGCGGGCGGTCCCGACGAGCCGACCGAGGAACCCACCGAGGAGGCCGCCGTCGAGCCAGAGCCAACGGCGACCCCCGAACCCAATACCGTCCCCGACGCTGCCTGGGCGCTCGTCCACCAGGCGACCGCCAGCGGCAGCCTGGCCGGCGCGTCGGCGGGCGGGTTCGCCTTCTACCGTGTCAAGGTCGAGGCGGGCGGCGGCCACCTGGACTTCCACTACACGCCCGACGACGCGGTCATCGCCAAGGGCGTGGGGGTGCGAGTGTACGCCGGGCCGGGCACGCTGGTGGGCGAGGCGGTCAACGTCAGCGGGCGCGTCGGCGAGCGGACCGTCGCCCTGCCCGCCACGCCGGGGGTCTACCTGGTCCAGGTGTACAACTATCTGCCGGGCGTGACGGTGGAATTCGGGCTGACGTGGCGCTAGGGTCGGGGGGAACGGGGCAAAAGTGTAGGGATGCAAACAAATTTGCACCCCTTGCACAAATGTAGTATGATTTACTCCGGTACGACGCGATGGGCTGGCGGCGACGCTAGTCTTGTGTCTACCAGGTCACGGGTCAGCGCCTCCCCCCCTGCTGGCCCGTGACCTTTTTTTACGCCCGCGTGGTCAGGCTGCCCTGGCGCCGGTCGAAGTACGTCGGCAGCAGGTCAGGCGCGAGGGCCCCGGCCATTGGGCGGCTGATGCCGTTGGCGCGCGCCAGGTCGCGGAACAGGTAGCCGCTCGGCCTCACCGCGCGCGCCTGGGTGTCGAAATCCACCTCCACCAGCCCGAAACGCGTCTCGTAGCCCTCGGCCCACTCGAAGTTATCCACCAGCGTCCAGTGGAAGTAGCCGCGCACATCGGCCCCCTCCTGAATGGCCTGGTACAGGCTGGCGACGGCGCGCAGCAGGTAGGCCGGGCGCTGCTTCTCGCTCAGCTCGAGCAGCCCGTTCTCGGTGACGATAATCGGCTTGCCGAACTGCTTGAGCCAGTTCGCCCACACCCCTAGCCCTTCGGGCCGCGCCTCGCCCATGAACCACGGCACGCCCTCGCGCGCCATCGTCATCTCGCGCCCGAACATGGTCGGCGCGTGCCGCCAGGAGAAGGCCAGCGGGAAGGTGAAGTAGTGCTGGTAGCCCATGTAGTCGTGGGTATCAATGGCCTCGCCCAGCACCTGACCCCGTCCCAGCGGCGGCCGCAGCCGGCCATCCAGGGTGGCGCGCAGCCAAACCTGGTTCAGCAGCCAGTCCCGCGCTTGCGCCACGCCCTGGTCCCAGCGCGAGGTCGGGTTGTGCGGCACATACGACGCCAGGTGCACCGCCGCGCTGACCCAGGCGTCGGGCCGGTGGCGGTGGATGATGTGGTAGGCCTGGGCGTGGGCGTGGACCAGGTTCAGGGCGACGCGCATGGCGGCGACGAGGTTCTTCTTGCCGGGCGGCCAGAGGCCGAGGAACCAGCCCAGGGCGACGTAGACCAGCGGCTCGTTGACCGTCAGCCACCAGTGTACCAGGTCGCGGTACTCATAGGCGACGCGGTCCACAAAGCGGGCGAAGCGGTCCACGCCATAGGCCGTCTCGAAGCCACCCCGCGCCGCTACCCACTGGGGCAGGGTGAAGTGGAACAGGCAGACCAGCGGCTCCATGCCGTGCTGGCGGATGGCGGTCAGCATGCGGCGGTAGCGCGCCAGGGCGGCCTCGTCAAACTCGCCGGGGCGCGGCTCGATGCGGCTCCACTCCAGTGAGATACGCAGCGCGGAGTGGCCCAACTGCGCCGCCAGAGCGATGTCGTCCTCCGCGCGGTTCCACCAGTCGGCGGCGATGGCGGAGGTGTGGCCGTGGCGGATGTGGCCGGGGACCTGTTCCCAGAGCCACCAGTCGTTGTGGGTGTTGCCCCCTTCGACCTGGTGGGCGGCGACGGCCGAGCCCCAGCGAAAGCCCGGCGGGAACTGTAGCATGTCAGTCAACGGTGTGCCTCCCAACGCTATGCTCGTGGGGCTGGCTCAAGACCTGACAGGTTTCCAAACACCTGTCAGGTCTAGCCGTACCCCAATCTAGGGACAGTATAGACCCTCGAAGGGTTAAGGACTATAATAGGGAACCCTAATTTTACCCGAGACCCGCCCCAGCGGCAACTGCGGCGGCTCGTCCATGCTCGTCTTAAGCCCCGGCTTAAGACCACGGAGGCTCCCATGATTGACCCCGCTAGCGCCCCGACCCCCATCCCGGCCGAGGGTGACTTCATCCAACGCCTGCCCAACGTCCGCTGGGCGGTCGTCCCCATTGAGGGCGCGACCGCCGTGTACTGGGAGTTCGCGCCGGGCGCGAGTGTGCCCCGCCACAACCACCACCACGCCCAACTCCTGGTCGTGCTCCAGGGCAGCATTGACATGGTCTTCGACGACAAAACGGTGACGGTGCGGGCGGGCGAACTGCTGTCCATCCCGCCCTACCAATTCCACGCCGCCGTCGCCCACGAGACGATGCGCGTGGTGGACATCTTTGTGCCCAAGCGTGAGGAGTACGAAGAGGAGTATCTGAGCCAGCGCGGCGCGCAGTAGGAGGCCGTCTATGTCGAGTCTCGATCCCTCCAAGAAGGCCCTGGATACGCGCCTGGAGCAGGTCAGTTGGGGCCTCTTCCTGATTATGCTGGGCGGCCTGGCCCTGATCCCCAATGTGCCGGGTGGGACATGGCTGATTGGCGCCGGACTGATTATGCTTGGCCTCAACGTCGTCCGCCAGATGAACGGCATTCCCATGCACACCTTCAGCCTGGGCCTGGGCGTGCTGGCCCTGTTGCTGGGGGTCACCAGCCTGACGGGGGTCAACCTGCCGCTGTTCCCGCTGCTGCTCATCCTGATCGGCGCGCATATCGTCTACAAACGTTGGCGCGAGACGCCCTGACCCCTTGGCTCAGCAACCCTGGCCCGTCTCGGACGTAGAGAATGGTGGGTAACTGTCCATCACGGAGGCCCCATGCCCAACGCCCCGCAGCCCCTGCCATCCGTCGCCACCCCTTGAGAATAGTATGACGTCTAACCTGTTCCCTGTGTTAACCTATCGGCCCACCTATGCCCCCGTCGAGATCGCCTGCCTGGCGGATGTGGGACAGGAGGTCTTCCGCCGCGTCGGCAAGACCAACTCGTTTCGCCAGGTCGCGGTCTTTAGCCACGGCGACCGGCGCTACGTCGCCAAGACCTACGCGCGCCCCCTGGGCGAAATCGTCTGGCAGGACGCCCTCAAGGCCAAAGTCTACTTCGACCAGGCGGCGCGCTATCTGCCCGTCATCCCGACGCTGTTTGTCTACGGCCGCGAGACGGACCGCGAGTTGGAGCGCTTTGTCATCCGCGTCCAGGAGTACTGCCCGCGCCGCCTGTGCGACCTGAGCGACGCCGACCTGCGCTCGCCCCACTTCCGCGACCAGGTGCTGACCATCATTGACTGCGCGCAGACGATGATCCGCGAGGCTGGCTGGCTGCCCGACTGCTTCGGCCACCCCGCCCGGCCGGCCGACATCCCCGCCTGGCCGTCGCTGCGCTACTCGACCAACATCATGGTCACCGCCCGCGACGAGGTCGTCTTCGTGGACATCAACTATCCGCAGCCCTGGAACCAGACCGCCAACCCGATGGGTCGGCTGGCCCTGTGGGGCGCACTCCAGCGTCTCAACGATTTTAGACGCTTTGTAAGTTAAGGGCTTATAATAAGGCTATGCCCAAGCCCTTCCTGCCCGCCGACGCCGCCCGCGTGCTATTTCGCCTGACACGGGGCGAACTCCATAAACCCCAGGTCGCCGCGACCGAATTGCCGCCCCTGGAGCGCTTCCTGCGCGCCTGGCAGTCCGACCGTCTCATACGCACCCACGCCGATTTCCTGGAGAACCCGGAGTTCGGGGCCGCGGCGAAGTTCTTCCTGAGCGACGTCTACGCCGACCGCGACTTCTCACGCCGCGACGCCGAACTGGAAGCCCTGTATAAGTTCCTCCAGCCCCTCCTGCCCCAGGAGGCCCTGGAGTCCATGACCAACTCGGTGGCCCTGAACCGTCTCACCTACCAGTTGGACGGCGAGATGGTGGAGCGGCTGGAGGCGATGGGCGTCACCGAAGTCTTCACGCCCAAGCAATACGAGGCGGCCTACCGCCAGGGCCGCTACGAGGACCGTGTCGCTCAGATTGACCTGGTGGTGACGCTGATGCGGCAGGTTGCCGACCTGCACCACTTCCCCTTTATCGGTACGGCCTTGCTCGCGACGCGCGCGCCGGCCAAGCGTATGGGCTGGCAGGAACTCCACGACTTCCTGGAACGCGGTTACGACGCCTGGCGCGGTGTCCGTGACCCGGAACCCTTCTTACACGCCATCATGACTCGCGAGCACGCCCTCAACGACCGCCTGTTCGGGCGCGGCTAACCGCCTCATCGTCACTCGCTCTCACCCACAGCCATTCGTACCTGCAACTAGCTGCGTTAAGCCGCCCCGTGTAAGAAGGTCCACGTCCAGCTGCTCCGAACAGAGAGGGCTGGTTGCAGCGGATAAAAGGTAAATCCTCATCTATCAGTGGGTACCGGGTAGGAGGGGAGTGAGGGTCTAATGATGTCTCAAGAGTTGACCCCTGGCCTGATTGCCATCATGGGGTCGGGCGAACTGTCGGACTCGACCGCCGAGATCCACCGCCTGCTGATGGCCCGCCTGCCCGAGCCGCCCCGCCCCGTCTTTATTGACACCCCTGCCGGCTTCGAGACCAACGTCGGCCAGATCGCGCACAAGGCCGAAGTCTACTTCCGCCGCAACTTCGACCTCAGCCTGGCGCTGGCGCACTATCCCGCGCCGACCGTCGCGCCGAACATGGTGGCGGCCGCTGTCACGACGGTGCAGCGGGCCAACTACCTGTTCGCCGGGCCGGGCAGCCCGACCTATGCTGTCCGGACCTGGCGCGAGGGTCAGGTCTGGCGCGCGGTGGTGGACCGCTGGCAGGCTGGGGCAGCGCTGGTCATGGCGAGCGCGGCCGCCTTGACCGTGGGCCGCTATACCCTGCCGGTCTATGAGATCTACAAGGCGGGTTTCGACCTCCACTGGACCGAGGGGTTGGACGTGCTGGATTGGCTGGGGCCAGTGGCCGTGGTGCCGCACTGGAACAACGGCAGCGGCGAGCAGCACGACACGCGCTTCTGCTTCATGGGCGCGGCCCGCTTCGCCCAACTCGAAGCGTTGCTGCCGCCGGAAACGCTGATTCTGGGCGTGGACGAGTATACGGCGCTGGTCCTCGACCCCCAGCGGCGGGAGGGGCAGGTGCTCGGCGCGGGCGAGGTGACGCTGCGCCAGGGTGGGCGGCAAACCGTCTTTGGCAAGGGCGAGCGTTTCCGCCTGGACGAGGCCCTGCGTCAGGGCCACGTTGAGACCCTGCCCGCTCCGGTGGTCGAAGCCGCGCCGGAGGCGGCCGACGCCCCAGACGAAGCCGAGGCCGTGGCGGATATTCTGGCGGTGCGGGAGGCGGCGCGTGGGGCAGTGGCGCGGGGCGACTTCGGGGCGGCGGTGCACGGCCTGGTGACCCTCAGCCTGATGGCGGGGGCCGGGCTGGAGCAAGGTCGGCCCGACCGGGCGGAGCAGGCGGTCCAGTCCCTCCAGGTCGTCTTGCCCCTGCTGGAGACCATCGCCCCACCGTTGGACAGTCTGGAGACCCTGGAGGCGGAACGGCGGATCCTGATGGACCTGCTGGTCAAAGCGCGAGGGGAACTGCGCCGCGCCCGTCAGTACGCCCTGGCCGACGGCCTGCGCGACCAACTGAGCGCCCTGGGCTACAGCCTGGAGGACGCGCCAGGTGGTACCACGTGGCGGCGGCAGAACGGGCGGCCCGCGAGTCTCCGTTAGAGGGCTTTCGGCCAGAATACCTGACAGAAGATGTCAGGTAAAGTGTGGTACTCTCAAGATGTGGGACCAGTGTACTGCATCTGAGAGGAGACCAGCATGGAACAGCTTGATGTCCGCCTTGTTCGCCTCGCGCCCATGCGGGTGGCGAGTGTGCACGCCTATGGGGCCGGCCCGGAGCACATGGCCTGGGAGGCGCTGAAGGCGTGGGCCACCCCGCGCGGCCTGTTCGACACCGCGACGCGGGGGCGCATCTTCGGCTTCAACAACCCCGGCCCGTCGGTGGGCAGCCCGAATTATGGCTATGAGTTCTGGCTCGTCGTGGGGCCGGACGCCGTAGTGGATGGGGAGGCGACGGAGAAGACCTTCGACGGCGGCCTGTACGCCGTGACCGGCTGCCCCCTGGTCGGGGAGATCATCCCCCAGGTGTGGCAGCGCCTCGGGGCGTGGCTGGAAGCGAGCCGCTACCGCATGGGGAGCCACCAGTGCTTTGAAGAGCACATCGGGGCTGTGGACGCCGCCGACGCGGCGAGCCTGGACCTGTACATGCCGCTGGCCGAGTGAGGCGGTGGGCAGTAGGCAGTAGGTAGTAGGCGGTAGAGAGGGCAAGAGTCGTCGGTAGTCAGTCTACGTTTGACTGGCTACCGACGACTGTTTACTGCTCTCTGTTGACTGACTACTGACTACCGACGACTGCCTACCGACGACTGCCTACTCTCGACCACCTCACGGCGGGTCGGGCAGCACGTCGCAGACGACGCCGGCCGAGTCGCTGATGATGTACTTCTGCGGCTGGCCCGCCGTGGGTCCGGTCTGGACCGTCTCCGCGCCGGCCAGGATACCCGCCGCGACGCTGACCGCCGACCCCTGGACCATCTTCAACTCGTAGGCGATACACGGGTTGAGGCCACGGAACTCGAAGTAGCCTTCGGGGTTGCTGAAGGACGACTGCATGTAGGTGCCGGCCGGGTTGCCCGTGCTGGGCGGCATCCACAGCTGGACCTCACGCTGTCGAGTGATGTTGCGGTTACTGCAGTCCGCGACCAGGTACCCCGCGATGACACCGGTGGGCGGGGAGACCGTGGTGGAGTAGACGCTGTTGGCCTGGGTCTGGCAGCCGATGGCGACGTTGGCCGTGAAGGCGGGCATGTCAATCTGATCCACCCCGCCGCCCGGGAACGGCACGGCCCGGCGCACGGCGCTGACCTGGACCGAGTACGACTGGCCCGACGTGATGTTGTTGAACGACACCTGGCCGTTGGCGCCGACGACGCGCGAGCCGAGGAACTGGCCGCCCTGGCTGCGCAGCGTGACCGTCGCGCCGCCGTAGACCGAGCTGGTCGTGGAGGCGTTGGGCGGGCAGATGCTCAGCACTAGGGTGACGGGCGCGCAGTTGGCCGGCACGCCGGGGCAGACCACCGGGAAGCCCTCGAAGTCGAAGGCCGGACAGTCGCTAAACACGGGCGGGATGGGGAAGGCTTCGGAGCCGGCGGCCACGTCGCCCGGCATGGGCACGCTGCTCGTCGGGACGACGCGCTCGATCTTGAGGGCGGCCAGGCCCACCAGGTTGCGGACGAAGCCGCCGCCCTGGTCAAAGACCTGGTGCTCCCAGTACACGGCGCTGATGACGGCGCTGCCCTTGAAGCCGGGGTTGATGATGCCCCAGCGGCTCAGGTCAATGTACTCCACCTGCTTCTCGTTGAGCTTCTCACAGACGTAGTCAATCAGCCCGTTCTGGTCATAGATGTAGATGGCGAAGTCGGTGAAGCCGGGCTTGGGCACGATGTTCTGGATGGCAATCTCGGTGACCAGGCCGAGCGAGTTGCCGCGCTGGAGCAGGCTGGGGATGCCGATGAGGCCGACGCCCGACGACGTGCCACCCCGCCCTGCGCCGAGCTGCCACTGGTAGCCCCGCGTCTCGGGGAACAGGTTGTAGGCGATGGCCTGGAGCGGCTGGGTGCGGGCCGCGCTGTTGTACTGAATCAGCTCGGCCACGGCGGCGATGTTGGGCGCGCCGACAAACGGGTCACCCGGCGACTCCCACCCCTGACTCTCGACGCGAATCTGGCCGACGTACTGGCCGGGCAGGTTGTTGACCAGCGGCAGGAAGAAGGTCTGCTCACCGCGCGGGCACACCCAGTCCACGATGGTCGTGATGATGCCGCCGTTGTGGTCCAGGAAGTAGACTTTGACCTTGGCGGCGGTCACGCCCGACATGTTCTGGACGTAGACACGGCTGTCCCAGCCGTACTGCTCGCGGTAGATCAGCGGGCCGTAGGCGACCTGCGCCCCGCCGCCCTGGTCCAGGCATTCACCGTTGAACATAAAACAGAGTTGGGCGGCCAGGCCAGTGTAGCTCATCAGGACGTTGGGACCGATCTGGTCCACCACGATGCCCATCGGCTGGCTGGCGCGGATCCAGGCCGAGCCGACAAAGCCGCTGGGCACGCACGTGCTGACGTTGAACTGGGCGGTGTAGCCGGGGGCGACTTGCATGACCTCGCACACTTGCGCCCGGAGGCAGTCGTCCTGGGCCTTGAACCAGATTTCGATGCTGGAGCACTCCGAGCCGCTGTTCTGGATGTAGAGCCAGGAGTTGAAGCCCATGAAGCCGCTGTAGACAACGGGCGCGTAGTAGGCGAAGCCGCCGAAGACGGGGTCGTAGCGGCCCTCCATGGTCGCGCTCAGGCCGCTGTAGCCGCCCGCCATGACGAGGCTGGCGTTGGTGTTGCCCTGCGACTTGCGGACGACTTCCACCGCGATGGGCTGCCCGGCGAAGGGGTTCCAGTTGAACGGGAAGGCGCCCGGCAGGGGTGACACCCCCGGCCAGCCCTCGGGCCAGGCCGCGTTCCGCCGTAGCGCGTCAATGCTCTCGCAGCGGTAGTACAGCGGGTTGTAGGCCTGGAAGGGGCTGAAGCTAAAGGCGATGGCGCTCTTGGCCGCGCGCGAGACTTGCTG
>CAZFUK010000151.1:0-2930 GCA_964522005.1 uncultured Anaerolineales bacterium
GGAGAACGTACACACGCCAGCGTTGGTCCGGCGCGGTGATGAGACCAAAGCCACCATCAGCCGCCGCAGCGGGTGGTCCGGTGAGCGAAGGCACTAGGCCGACCAGACCGTCATAGGGCGCCGGGCCAGGGGTGATCAGAATGAGTCGGGGGTCAATGACGGGAACGACGGTACCTGTGGGAGACGTCTCCCGTAACCGACCCTCTGTATCGTACAGACGCTGGGCGACTTCCAGGCCGCCACTGTCGGCCGACAGGTGAGGCTCGCCACGCATGGCAACGGCTTCGGCCAGGGCATGACCGGCCGTGGTGACCAGGGCACGGTCCAGTTCATCATAGTGACCTCGCCCGTGGAAGGCGTAGCTCAAGACCCCCACCAGCAACAGCACCAGGGCAAACAGCGCCCCATACCAGAAGGCCAAGCGGACGCGGATGGACACGCCTCACTCCTCACGCAGGACGTAGCCGGCCCCATAGACGGTCTGGATCAAGCGGGGCGCGCCGCCCGCTTCCAACTTCTGACGCAGCTGCTTCACGTAGACTTCTACCACGTTGGCGTTTCCTCCAAAGTCGAAGCCCCAGACCCGGTCCAGCAAGGCGTCCTTGGACAGGACGTGCTTGGGATGACGCAGGAACTCCTCCAACAGCTTGAACTCGACGGCCGTCAGGCTAATCTCCCGCTGCCCGCGGCGGACAATGCGGCCGTTGGGGTCCAGCGTCAAGTCGTTGAAGCGCAACACGGGAGGCTGCTCGGCCTGCTGGCGGCGGAGTAGCGCGCGCACGCGAGCCAACAACACCTCAAAGGTAAAGGGCTTAATGACATAGTCATCGGCGCCTGCCTCCAGCCCCTGCACCTGGTCGGCTGGCGCGTCTTTCGCTGTGAGCATGAGTACCGGTAAGGTGGTATCAGCAGACCGAAGACGCCGTAGCACCTCCAGGCCATCAATACCCGGCATCATGATATCGAGGATGACGAGGTCGGGCGGATGGTCACGGGCTGAGAGCAGTCCCTCTTCGCCTGAACTTGCCGTCTCGACGGTAAAACCTTCATAGCTCAACCCGCGCTTGAGCAAACTTGTTACCGCTGCGTCATCATCAATCGCCAGAATACGCGCCACTCCGGACTCCCTCCATCTTTTCGATAATACGTCATTATAGCGCATAGCCACTTCCCTCTGCAATTGCCCGCCGTCGGTCTCCTTACCTAGGTAAGGTCGCCTGGAAAAACGCTGGCTACCCCTTGATGTTGAATCATAAGTAAGCCTGTCGAACTCTCAGGCCCGACCTGAGTCGAGGACGACCGCCATTGACACGCGCTCTATTGTGCATATAATGCGCAACTTAGGCAGCAGCGGTCAGGAGGGACAATGCGAGAGCAGTCTAAGCCTATGGCCACAGGATACCGACGAAGCAGTCGAAGGGCGGCGCGCGTCAGGCAGATGAGCGACGACCAGGACGCTGGCGGCGGCCCATCATCTCTTCTCGACACGCCAGATAATCTTCGTTCCGAGGGGCTTTCGCCGCAGGCAGCGCTAACGCTTCAGGGAGTGATTGGTAATCAAGCGGTTCAGCGCCTGCTGGCGCTGCGCTCCCAGGGGGGTGGGACAGGCCCAGTCGTGCAGAGAATGAAGGTCTTAAATCCAGGCGCCGACGTTGAGCGGTGTGAGTTTAGCGCCGCCGAAGACCTGCCCGATGAAGCGACGGGCCTATATAATGATGATGGGTACACGTATAAAGAGGTGAACTTTGTCGGGAACAGTATCATCTACGAGCGGCGGCGTACTTCTACAACGGCTTCCACTTCCCAGACCGACCAACCAGCGGCCAGGCCAGACGAGGCGAAGCCCAAGACGGCAGCGCCGGGCGTAGTGAGAGAGACGGGCGAGGCGGAGTCGTCAGAGAAGGACGAGGAGAAGACGCCGAGTGGAGCGCAGGCTATCACACTGGCAGCACAACAGCCCAGTCTCTGGAATGCTATTTCCGATGGTCGAGATGATGTCCCCCCGCCCCTTACCAAGGCCTTCGGCATGAGTAAGGCAGAGGGGAACGCCAGGAAGATCGAGGTGCAGGTCAAGGGGCGGAAGGGAACCCAGGGACAGCTCGAGGCGACCTATGATGCGGACAGGGGTCATTTCGAGATTAACTGGATCCACACTGCCAACATACCGGACAAATGGGTCCAGACCCAGCCTCCTCTCGTGCCCGATAGAGGCACGCCCTTAACCACCTATCTCATTCTACGCGCCATGAAGCTGTTAAAGGTGCCGCGCGAGGGTGAGGGGTCGCTGCTTAATTTTCGCGTGGATGCCGTAGAGGAGGTCCGAGCCGTCTGCGAGTACAACGCGCGGGTGAAGAAGGGAGTAGACCCCAACAGTCAGGAGATGATAGACGCGCTACACCCCTACCTGTACAGCCGAACCCCTCTGTTACAGGCGGGCTACCGCATCATACGGGTGAGCGTCAGCGGCGGCCAGCCCTACACGATGTATCAGGTGGCCGACAATATGGCTAGACGCTCCTGGGAAGGTAAGCGCAAAGACAAAGCAGACAAGAACCTCAAGGAAAAGTATCTGGAACTGGCTGAGGAACATGGCATCGCGCCGGACGATAAAGTTGTCGCTGGGTTTAACGTTGATATACAAGTGACGCCTAAAACTGAATAGGGTGCAACCCCAGCCGACAGCCTGCGTATACCCAGTAGACGGCCACGGGTGCGCCGTCCAAGGAGGTAAGCCGTATGCGCTGGTTGGGACGCTTGATGGTCGGATTGATTAAGCTGCCGTTTGCTCTCCTCGCCTTCCTGCTGGCGATGGTGTTCGCGATTATGGGTATCGTGGTCTCGCTGCTGGGCATCAGCCTGATTCACGCCTTTGGTCTCGGCCTGCTGATTCTGCCGGTCGGGCTGCTCTTGCTCGTGTTCGCCAACTGGCT
>CAZFUK010000151.1:3030-10309 GCA_964522005.1 uncultured Anaerolineales bacterium
CATGTCACGTCTCTACCATTTACCAGGGGTGGGCCGCCACGCTCCTCGACCGGGGAGGGTGGCGGCCTTTTTTTGGACAAACGCCCCCGCCTGGTTACAATAGAGCACTCATGAGAGGACCGCTTCAAGGCGTAGAGGACAGGTGTATGACTGAACAACCGGGCTTCCCGCGTGACCAGGCGTGGGCGATTGTGACCGAGTTTATCCAGGGCGATGGGCTGCGCAAGCACATGCTGGCCGTCGAGGCGGCCATGCGCGCCTACGCCGAGCGCTATGGCGAGGCCCCCGAGCCGTGGGGTGTCGTCGGCCTGCTGCACGACTTCGACTGGGAAGTGCATCCCACCTTCCCTGACCATCCCGGCCAGGGGGCGACCATTCTGCGCGAGCGCGGCGTGCCGGAGTGGATGATCCAGGCCATCCTGTCGCACGCCGACTTCATGAACGTCCCGCGCGACAGCCGGGTGCGCAAGACACTGTATGCCGTGGACGAGTTGACCGGCCTCATCATGGCGACGGCCTACGTGCGGCCTAGCAAGAGCATCCACGACGTGGACGTGCGGGCGATTCGGAAACGCTGGAAGGACAAGGCGTTCGCGCGGGGGGTCAACCGCGAGGACATCGAGCGGGGCGCGGCCGACCTGGGCGTGGACCTTGACGAGCATATCCAGACGGTCTTGTCGGCCATGCAAGCCATCGCCCCCACCCTGGGCGTGGAAGGCATGCGAGGGTAACACCGCGTGAAACTCGTCCTGTTTGACATTGACGGCACGCTGCTCCACGCCGACGGCGCGGGCGCCGTGGCGACCTACCGCTCCCTACGCGACTTCTACGGCGTCCAGGACACCCCGCCCGGCTACAGCATGGCGGGCAAGGTGGACACGCAGATTGTGCTGGAACTGGCGGCCCACGCCGGGGTGGATGAGTCGGCCATTCGCGCCCGCCTGGCCGAGTACTGGGCGGCGTATGAGGCGATCCTGATTGAGGAGTTGCCCCAGCGCGAGTGCACGGTGTTGCCGGGCGTGTTTGAGCTGCTCAACGCACTGGCCGGGCAGTCGGAGGTCGTGGTGGGGCTGTTGACGGGGAACGTGGAGACGGCGGCGCGGCTCAAACTGCAAGCGGCCGGCATCGCGCCGAGCCAGTTCCGCGTGGGCGCGTTTGGGCACGAGGCGGAGGTCCGTGAGGCGCTGCCGGCCCTGGCCGTGGCCCGCGCCGAGGCTCAGCTAGGCCAGCGCTTCCGCGCCAAGGATGTGGTGATTATCGGGGATACGCCGGCCGATGTCGGGTGTGGCGCGAGCCTGGGCGTGCGCGCTATCGGCGTGGCGACTGGGCGCTACTCCGTCGCCCAACTCCAGGCGGCCGGCGCCGACGCCGTCTTCCCCGACCTGTCCGACACGGAAGCCGTCCTGGCCGCCATCCTGGCCTGACTGCCTAGCGCCCTAGCATCCCCCCTCTTTGAATGCCCGGCATGAAGCTCTGATAGCCGTAGCCCAGGCGCGCGTAGCAGATGCGGCCGCGATTGAGCGAGTCAGGGTTCACCACGGTCCAGACGACGTGGACGAACTGCGCTCCGCTCCCCTGTCCCTCCCGTTTGGTCTTCGTCGCCACGTCCACATCCCGCACGCCTCTCGCGCTGGTACAATCGCCCGTATTAATCGCGCCCTGCGTCTGCCAGGGCGCGTACACATCGTGGTCGCCGGTTGAGGCGGCCGCGTCCAGGTCGCTCGTCGCCACGACGATGCGCTGGAAGCCCACGTTCCAGACCGCGTAGCGCCGGCCCTGCTGGTCGAACGCCAGGCGCGGCCGCTCGAACCGCGACGTGCGGACGTTCTCGGCGGGCACCGGGTCGGCGGTGATGGGTTCGTAGTAGTCCCAGCAGAAGTCCTGGGCCGCGTCGTCGTACACCAGGCGCGCCGTGTGGACATAGTACGGGCCGTCGGCCTGGCGTTGCTGGAGCCAGACGGCGTGCAGCGTGCCGCGCGGCGACAGGGCGACGGAAGGCGCGACCGCCCGCAGCGAGGGCTGCGGGTCCTGGGCCGAGCAGGCCTGCCGCGTTCCCCCCACTTTGTTCAACTGGTTATTGGAGACGGGTTGCGGCGGCGTCCAGAGGCAGGTCTGGTCGGGCGGGCAGAGGCGGCGCGTGCCCGAATAGACCACCGGCGTCTGCGGCGCGAAGACGTCGCGTCCCTCCCAGACGACCACCAGGCTCTTGGCCGACCCACCCGGCACGTCCACTACAGCCACTGAGGCCCGGTAGCCTCGGTAGCAGTCCGGCGAGGACAGCGTATCCAGGCAGCCGGCGGCGCCCAGTGGACTCATCGCGTCGCCGCTGGGCGTCAGGCTGGTTGGCTCGCGGTGGGCGCGGCCATAGTAGAGCGGGGGGGAGCCACTGCCGCCAGCCGCTTCCGACCAGACGAGATGGCCGCGTTCCAGCCCATCACTCCCCGTGGACACCGCCAGCCCCACATCGTTACTATCCGTCGTGGTCGGGAAGAGCAGCCGGTTGGGGTCGTTTTCGGGGGGCGGGAAAGGGGCGTCGTCGGTGCTCAGGCGTTCGACATAGTCGGCGTCGTAGGGTCCACCGGGCCGGGAGGTCAGGAAGGCCGCGTGCAGGTGGTTCTGGGGTCCCACGGCCAGGCGTGGGTTGGTGGAGCCGAGGGCGGCGATGTACGGCGTTGGGGGCGGCCAGGGCTGACCGGTCCAGCCCGCGTACCACATGACATCTTCGGTGATGGGGTTCGATTGGCTGGCCGTGGCCCACATGACGTGGACCTTCTCCGCCCCACTGTCGCCATCCGTCACAGCGATGCCGGGGGCGAAGGCCGGCTCCGGCGTCCAGCGATCCACCGGTTGCCCCTGACTGATGACGAGGGGGGGCGTGAGCAGGAAGAAGGGGGACTGGGCAGCGGCGGGGCTGGTCAGTGCTACAGCGAGCAGCCCACCGAGGACGGTAAAGACAAGGGCGCGCAGAGGTCGCCTCCTACAAAGCTAACAGGTAGCCGCCGGCCACCGCGTGCTACACAGACGCGGCGCGAGGGGGTCACCCTGGACCCCGGACTACCTGTGTTGGTCAATGCTGGCTGGGGCGGCAGAGGGCGTTGGCTGCGCTGACATAGGACGCGCTCGCCTGCTGGCAACTCTGGCTTCGTCAGCCGGAGCCTCTTGCCATCAGGCGAGCACTCGCTATGTGGATGTATTCATGGCGCGGAAGACGCTCCCTGGAGGCGGCGTCGCGCCCAGCGACCAGCAATTATAAGCCGAGAGGCAGAAAAGGCAAACTCTGTGAAGGTTTTTCACCGCGCCCGCGTGGCCGTCGGGCCAGGCGTTGAGCTGGCGGCCGGCGCGGGCGTGGCCGAAGCGGCTTCCGCCGGCTTGGGCGTCGCCGACGCCGCTTCGGCGGCGCGCGGGGTAGCCGAGGGCGGGACCGGCGTGTTGGTCGAGGTCGGCGGGACGGGCGTATTGGTCCGCGTCGGCGGCGGGACGGGTGTGTTGGTCTGCGTCGGCGGCGCTGGCGTATTGGTGGCCGTGGCGGGCGGCGGTGTGCGCGTCGGGGTGATCTGTACCTCAATGCGCTGTGCCACCAGGACCCCGTTCTCCAGAACGCCCGTCACCTGCGCCCAGTCCCAGTATGGGCGCGGCGTGTACTCGGCCAGCGACGGGCTGATGACCGTGCCGCTGGTCACCTGGACGCGGGTGTTACCCACAATCCAATAGTCGGCGTGAATCTCGGCGATGACGTTGCGAATGGTCGTCGTCGGCAGGGTGCGCGGCTCGACGCGGATACGCTCGGCCACGTTCTGCCCGTTGACGACGTGGTAGGTCACCGTGACGTTCAGCCCTTCCACCGGGCCGTTGATGCCGCTCACCTCGGCCGTCTCGGCCGTCTCGTAGACGGTCAACGAGCGGCCATCATCGAGGCGAACCGTCCAGATGGCTTCGCGGTCGCTGAGGCGCTGGAGCCGGGCCACCACACCACGCACGGTGACGGAGGCCGGCGTTGGCTCGCCGGGCCGCGACGTGCTCACATTACTCGTGACCTGGACGCGGCTGGCGCGGACGCGGTTGGCGTTGACCGCGATGCCACGAGCGAGCACGGTGTCACCGGCGCGCGGCGCAGGCCCTTCGCGCACGGTCTGGCCGTTCAACTCAATCTCGTAGGCCGTCTGGCCGTCACCAATGATGCGCCAGACCTCGTTGGGCGCGCTGCCGCTGCCGCCCACAAAGAAGCCGGCCACGTCCATCGAACTGGGGCCTGCGGTGCGCTGCGGGCGCGGCCGCTCGGGCGCCTGGGTAGCCGTCGGCTCAGGCGTGGTTGTCGCGGGCGGCTCCGTCGCGGTCGCCTCGACCGGCAGCGTGGCGCTCGGCAGGAGGATAGGGCGGGCCGTGGCGGTGGCCGTCGGCAAGGGCTTGTCCGTCGCCGTCGGCGCGGACGTGGTCGGCTGCGGCGAGGCCTTCGCGGCTTGGCTGGTTGGCGCGTTGGTCGGCGCGCTCGTCGGCCCGCTCAGGGCGACGCTGGCGGCCGTTCCAGTTGGGGTCGGCGCGGGCAGGGTCGGCGTCGGGCTGGCCGCGAGCGCGGCGCTCTGGCTGGGGGCCGTCGCCGCCGGCTTCTCGGCCAGTTGGGTCGTCGGCTTCGCCAGGACCACGACCTGCGTGACCTGGACGACACCATCGGGACCCACCGTGCCCTTGACCTGGACCCGGCTGCCCACTTCGAGGGTCATGCCCGGCCCCAGACGCACCAGGACCTTGCCCACCCGCACCAGGCCCGTCGGGTCAATCTCAGTGACGACATCGGTAAAGGTCGGCGCTTGGACCGGCTCACCCGCCTGGACCCGGCGCTGGGCGACCTGGAGAATCTCGTCTTGCTTCTCGCGCTCCTGGGTTTCGATGACCCGCTCACGCTCCGCCGGGTCAAAGGTCAGCGCCAACTGGACGGCGCGCGTGGCCTCCTTGACCGTGTAGAGGGTGTCGCCCGGCAGGCTGGCGGCCGAGACGCTCACCACGCCTGTCGCCGCCACGCACAGCATCAGGAAGACCATCGCCCCGGCCAGGCCGACGCGCTGGAAGCCGCTGCCCATATTGAGGAACGCGGCCAGGGCGAGGCGCGCCCGGGCGGCCAGGTCGTTCCAGACGGTCGGAGGACGGACCACGGAGGCCGGAGGACGCACCACGACGGGTTGTCGCCCGCCATCATCCGTGACGGCCTGCTGCTCGGCGGCGGCCAGGAAGCGCGCGCGGGCAGCGGCGCGTTTGGCCGGATCCGGCGGGGGCGCGGGGGCGAAGGACGCCCGCACGCCGAGGGCCGTCTCGATCAGGGGCCGCAGTTCGTGGGCGTGGGCCGCGTGCTCGGCCAGACACGTGTCCAGGCTCTCGCCAGCCCGCACCCGCGCTACCACGGCGTCCACCAGCGTCATCAAGCCTTCGGACGACAGAGACGGGACGGCGGCAGCGGCAGTATCGGTTTGGGCGGCGGCCAGGAAGCGGGCGCGGGCGGCGGCGCGCCGGGCCGCGTTGGGGGCGGGCGGCGCGTCGAACGAGGCGGCCATACCCAGCGCCGTCTGGACCAGGGGGCGCAACTCGGCCGCCTGCGCGGGATAGTCAGCCAAGCAGGTGTCCAGGCTCTCCCCCGCGCGCACGCGGTTAATCACCGCGTCCACCAGGCCCATCAGCCGCCCCTCGCGCTCCTCGGCCAGGACCGGCTGGGGCGCGGCCTGGATGTCGCGTAACTCGGCGCGCACCAGCCCCGCCATCACCTGGTCTTCGAACAGGCGAGCCGCTTCGGCCAGGAACTGGGCGCGGGCGGCGGCGCGCTTGTCGGGGTCGGGTGGGGGGGGCGGCGCGAACGAGGCCTGAACGTTGAGGGCCGTCTCGACCAGGGGCCGCAAGTCTGACGCTTCGTCCGGATGCTCGTCCAGGCACCGGTCCAGGCTCTCGCCGGACCGCACCCGCGCCACGATGGTCTCCACCAGCGCCATCAGGCGTTCGGGGGAGGCCGCCGCCGCGTGGACATGGCCGTTGGAGGACGCGGCGGGGAAGAGGCGGGCGGCTTCGGCCAGGAACAGGGCTCGGCTTGCCGCGCGCTTGGCCGGGTTGGGCGGGGGCGGGAGAACCCGCAGGCCCCGCACCTGGAGCGCAGTTTCGAGGATGGGACGCAGCGCGTCCGCCTCGGCCCGCTTCAGGTGAGCTAGGCAGGCCTCAACGCTCTCGCCGGCCTGGAGCCGACGCAGGCACTCGTCGAGGAGGAGCGCCTCGCGCTGGGCGTCCATCACAGACCGCCCTCCAGAACGCGGCGAAGGGTCGTGAGGGCACGGTGTTGCAACGCCTTCACGGCCCCTTCGGTCTTGCCCATGATGTCGGCAATCTCGTTGTTACTCAGGTCTTCTACAAACTTTAGGATAACCACTTCTTGTTGCTCATCTGTCAGATAGTGCAGCGCCGCTTTTAACTGCTGTTGCGTCATCAAGTTCTCTAACGATACTTTCGGCACGCCGGTTCGCTCATCGGCGATAAGCCGCTCGTCCAGCCCGGTCTCGTCACGGCGGCCACGGCGGCGATAGTGGTCAATGACGAGGTTATGGGCGATGCGATACAGCCAGCCGGTGAGCGACGAGTGCCAGGCGCGCTCGCCCCGAATGGATTCGAGCATGCGCAGGAAGACTTCACCTGCCATGTCCTCGGCGAGCGAAGCGTCGCCGAGCCGATGGTAGATGTAGTGGTAGATGCGCTCGTAATACGCGTCGTATATTTGGCCGAGTGTAGCCTGATCAAACGCGCCGACGCGGTTGAGGACAAAAGGCTCGTCATTCACCGCGCGGCTCTCCAATCGTTGTACGTTGATCATGAACCCCTACGCCGCGCTTCAGGCTGGTCTGCTGTTCGACCTCCCTCTGAGGTCTCCACCCTGTATGACGTGTAGGGGCCACAAAAAGATACGCAATTTTGGGCATCTGGGGCGTCTTGTGAATTTTATGTCTCTGGACCGCGCTCCGTCGCGCCGCCGGTTCCGGTGGGGCGCGGGGTGTTGGCGGCGGCCGCGCTGGTGCCGGTCGGCGCGACGGTATTGGTGGGTTGGGGCGTGGCGCTGGGCGGCACGGTGGCCGTCGGCGGATCCGTCGGCAGCGGCGGGATCACCGGCGACGGCGTGATGACCGGGACCGTCGGGCTGGGCGGCACCGACGTGCGCGCCGGCGGGACAGGGGTCGTCGCCAGGGGCAGCGCCGACGGCGACGGCGAGGGCGTCCAGGTGTTGGTCGGCGTGAGCGTGTTGGTCGGGATGGGCGTC